>JANNDF010000919.1:0-1584 GCA_031387445.1 Planctomycetia bacterium | reverse complement strand
CGGCCGCGTCATGGGGGTGCTGGTGCCGGCCTCCCCGCAAGGCGACGGGGACACCGCCGGGGTGGAGTGGTACGACTCGGGCATCGGGTTCGCCATCCCGCTGGACGACATCAAGGCCGTGTTCCCGCGACTGAAGGGGGGCAAGGACATCGGCCGCGGGGTGCTTGGGTTCAACCCGAAAGAGCCGGAGGAGATGTACAACGTGCCGGTGACGATCGGCAGCATCGCCAACGACTCGGCCGCGGCCAAGGCCGACCTGAAGGTGGGCGACGTGGTCACCCACATCGACGGCAAGCCGGTGCCGCACTTCTCCGGGCTGAAGCACGTGCTCGGGCCGAAGTACGAGGGGGACGAGATCTCGCTGGTCGTCACCCGGGGTGGCAAGGAGATGAAGTTCGACAAGATCGTCCTCGGGTCGGCCGCGGCCGCCGCCTTCGCCCAGCCGTTCTTCGGCATCCTGCCCATGCGGGACGACCCGGACGCCGGGCTGGAGGTGCGGTACGTGTACCCGAAGAGTCCGGCCGAATTGGCCGGCATCAAGGAGGGCGACCGCATCATGAAGGTGGGGGCGGGCGGGCCGGGGCGGCCGGGCGCGCCGATGCCGCCGGGCGGCAACCTGATCCCCATCACCGGCGGGCGGACGCAACTCGGGCAGCTCGTCCGCGCCACCCCGGTGAACACCGAACTGCAAGTGGAGCTGAAGCGGAAGGAGACCGGCAAGAGCGAAACGGTGACGGTCAAGATCGGGGCGATCAACGAGGAACTGCCCGAGAAGCTGCCCATGCCGTCGAGCAAGCAGCGGGCGCTGGACAAGCCGAAGGGCGGCCCGGCCCCCGGCGGCCCCGGCCCGAAGCCGGGCGACCCGGCGCCGAAGCCGGAGGAGAAGAAGGACGACGAGAAGAAGGACGAGAAGGACGAGTTCGAGAAGGGGCTGCTGACCGGCCTGAGCAACAAGACGAACGGCCGCGAGTACTGGATGTACCTGCCGGACAACTACGACAAGAACAAGAGTTACGGGGTGGTGGTGTGGCTGCACGCGGCCAAGCCGGGGGCCAATGAAGCGAAGGACATGAAGAAGATCTGGGAGGACTACTGCGACGCGGCCAACTTCATCATCATCGCCCCGAAGTCGAAGAAGGGGGAGTGGGCGGCGACCGAGACGGAAGAGGTGGTGACCACCGTGAAAGAGGCGCTCAAGCCGTTCACCATCGACCCGGCGCGGGTGGTCGTCCACGGCATGGGCATCGGCGGGTCGATGGCCCTGTACATGGCGTTCAACGCCCGCGAGTTCATCCGCGGGGTGGCCGTGAGCGGCGCCCCGCTCGCCGGCAACGCCAAGGACAATCTGCCCAACCAGCCGCTCGCCTTCTTCCTCATCGCCGGCAACAAGGACCCGCTGCTGAAGGAGATCCAGGACACCACCGCCAAGCTGAAGGCGAAGAAGTTCCCGCTCATCTACCGCGAGATCGCCGACTTCGGCAAGCAGTACATCGACCAGAAGACGCTCGACGAGCTGACCGTGTGGCTCGACTCAATGGACCGCATTTGAGCGACCTGGCGAGCGGCGGGCGTCAGCCCGCTGAT
>JANNDF010000580.1:0-5878 GCA_031387445.1 Planctomycetia bacterium | reverse complement strand
CGGGGCCTGTGACCCCGGCCCGACCGGCCTCACAGAGGCCGGCTACAGAGTGCCGCCCGGCAGGCGGCACCTACTTTAGAACCGCACGCCGGTCATCAGCAGGATGTTCACTTCACGGAAGTCGCCGTCGTTCGGGGGGAGCATGTTCGCCCAGTAGTAACCCCACTCCACCCGCCCACCCAGGTAAAAGGTCCACGACCCCATCGGCTTCTCCCACGTCGCGTTGCCGGCCAGGTAAAGCCCGTGGAAAATGCTCTGCCGCCGGCGGTAGCCGTCCGGGTCGCCGAACGGCTCGAACCCGACGCTGGAGGTGCCCCACCGCCCGCCCACGTCCCACCCGGTGCGGAAGTTGCCGTACCCCGGCTCCGACCCGACCACCCCCGGCCCGTTCAGGAAGTAGTCCCGCCCGATGGCGAAGTTCAGGCTGGTGCGGCGAACCTCCCGCACGCCCGCGGGGAACACCCCGTCGCCCCCGCCGAACTTCACCGAGTTGGTCAGGATGTTGATCGGACGCTCCGCCCCGCGGCCGGCGTTGGCCGTGTACCCGATGCCCAAATCGAGCACCCAGGCGGCGTCGCCGGTCGGGTTGAAGAACAGGCTGCGGCTGCCCCCTTGCACGTTCCACCCGAACGTCTTCGCCACGGAGGTCATCGCCCCGCCGCCGCTCAGCAGCGACACCCCGGTGCGGAAGTACCCTTCGTACGTCACCGGCCCGTTCGCCCCGACCGGCCCGCAGCACCCGCCGGCCGGGTTGTCCCCCACCCACGGGCTGTACACGGCGCCCGGCACCGCGGCCGGCACGGGCGGCACGCCGGTCAGCGTGTCCACGGCCGTCGGCGGCAGCATCGCCGGCGGTTGTTCGGTCGCCGCCGCCAGACGCACGCCGCCCGCTTTGCTGGGAAACAGCGAGGTGGGCGGCGGCCACTGCTGGCCGAACGGCTCCGACCCGGCGGCGGTCGTCACCATCTTTGGCGGTGGCGGGGCGGTGTACGACTGACCGACGGCGACGGCCGCCAGGAGCGGCACCCACGCGACGGAAGCAAGAAAGCGGTTGGCGGTCATCCGGTGCCTCGGCAAGCGACCCGACGGGGCCGGGTGTACCCGGAACACTCCCCACGGGTGAAATCGGCTGCCGGCCGTGCCCGACTTGACGAATCTGCTGGCGACAGTGGGTGAATTTTGGCGTAGACCGGTGGTTTGTATAAAGTTGGGGCATGATCGGGCGAGCGGGGGGCGTTAGCCCCCTGGTTCACGGGGAACAACAGCCCGCTCACGCGGGCCGCTCGCCAGGAGTGATGTATGCCCGTCGTCGAGTTGCGAGACCTGGACGCCGCCCGCGAGTACCTGGTTCAGGGGCTGTGGCTCATGCGGGTGCTCAAGCCGTCGGCCGCGACGGTGAAGGCCGCACTCGGGTACGCCCACCAGATCGCGGCCCTTCACCACCCGCTGCCGCCCATCGGGTTCGTGGCGGACGTGGCGGCGGTCGCGTTCGGCACCGACGGCGGGAAGTGGACGAAGGCCCACGCGGACATCCCCGGCTGGTCGCACGCCCTCACTCGCGGGTACGAGGACCACTTGCTCGGCAAGCTGTACGCCGATTGGACGTTCGAACGCGCCGCCGACGCCCTCCGCCGATACCCCGAGGCCGACCAGGGGAAGGCGCTGGCCTACGTCGTCAAGCAGTTCCGCACCCGCGGGAATGTGGGCGGGGTGTCGCTCTCCCCGGCCGTCATCCGCTCGCTCATGGCCGCCAACCCGGACGACCTGCTGAACCAGGGGTACGAGCTGTTCACCCGCGACGGCCCGAACCCGCTGCTGGTGAGCCAGTACGAGGAGCTGGTGAAGGCCGCCCGCCGCACGGCCGAGGTGCTCGACCCCGAACACGTCACCGCCCTCGAACAGCGGATGGCCCTCGACGATCAGAGCGCCGAGTACGTCGCCTACGAGCAGGTGCTGCGGCTGGCCAAGCGGATCGAAGGCCGGTTGCCCAACCGTCCGGTACGCCCGCACGCCGGCCGGCGGGAGGTGCCCACGCGGGTGCTCGACGAAGACCAGTACCCGGTCGGCGGGTACACGTCCATCAGCACCAAGGGGAGCATCGAGAGCCTACTGCACTCGCAGTTGGCGTACATGGAGACGGAAGAGCAGCCCGACCTGTTCGACATGAAGTTCGTTCGGGACGAACTGTTCTACTACTCGCGGGACGAGAACCAGTTCCTGCGGCGGCGGCGGGTGTTCCTGTTCGTGTTCGACCCCAGTTTGGCCGACGCGCGGGTGAAGGACGCCGGCACGGAGTACCAGCGGTATGTGCTGGCGGTGGCGACGGTGCTGGCGGTGGTGCGGCGGTTGAGCGACTGGCTGAGCACGGATGCGTTGCGGTTCGAGTTGCTCTTCCCACCGGTGAAGAGTTCGTCGCCGCTCGACCCGGAGGCGAAGCTGTTCGAGATTCTGCTGAGCGAACTGCGGGCGACGGGCACCGCAGCGGTGGCACGAGTGAACGGCCCCGACGGCAAGAACCCGCACACGAAGGCGGATCACTTCGCCGGGGTGCTGGACTCGCCGGAAGGTGTGTGGGCTTACTGCGAGCGGGCCAGCCGCACGGCCCAGGTGCAGGTGCTGAGCATCGGCACCGAGCCGGCATGGAAGGAACTGGAAACGGCGGTGGTGTCCACGCTGTCGGTGAACGGGCCGACGCCGGTGCTGACTGACGGCCACGGCGCCCGCGTGGAACTGACCGGCGACGACCAACTCGGCCAGTGGGTAGACGTGGCCCTGAGCGTGCTGGGCATGTGGGTGTAACGATGACCGTTTCACCCGAAGTGGCGGGCGGCGCGATTCCGTCTGAATCGCCCGCGTATGAGGGTGAGAGCAACCGCCCTCCGCAGATCGGTACTCGAATGGGTATAGCGGGTTGTGATCTGCAAAGTCGCTGCCCGCTCCGCGAGCGGAATCGAAGACAGCCCGCGGAGCGGGTTGCGATTATCCGAACCCGCATCTTGAGACCGGAAGCACCACGACCCATTCGTCCCATCCCGTGACCCTGAGTCGCCCTGGGGTGGGGGGGAGTGGTGGTACAAGAGACTACTTGAACGTCGCCACCACTCCTCACACGCCCACCCGCGGGGCGAGGTGGTTGCGGCGGAAGGCCTGGTTGAGCGTCGGGTCGATGACGCACTCGTAGTCCTCGAAGCGGGCGACGAGGGAGCCGTCGGCGGCGTCGAGGATGTCCACGTCGGCGCGGGCGTAGGTGCCGTTGTCGCGGGTGACGCGGGCGGCGATGCGGCACGGGCCGGCTGGGAATGAGCGGCGGTACTGGCGGTAGCGGCCGGCGAAGCACGGCAGGCTGCCCGCCCCGTGCTGGGCGAAGCTCCACAGGATCATCATCTGGAAGGCCACGTCGAGCACCAGCGGGTCGGTCAGCCACTGGGCCCGCGGGGGCGAGGCCATCCACTCGGCCGGGGTGGGGGCGGGGTACGCGGTGCCTACTACCGCCGATTCACTCAGGCCGTCCACACGCTCGATGCCGTGCAGGTCCGGGCCGTGGAACAGGAAGTAGCGGTAGATCTCGTTCAGCGGGTGCGGGTACGGGCCGGTTTCCGGTAGGGGGTTCGGGGTGGGCGGCTTGGGCAGCGCCGCCGTCAGCACCACTTCCGCTCGCGAGTGGATCACGTCCCGCCCGTCCTTCCGCTTGCCGCGGAGCTCGACCGGCACGTGGAACATCCCGCCGTCCCGCTTGATCGCCTTGCCGGCCAGCGCCCGCACGCTCGCCGCCGTCAGGTCGTCCACCTTGATGCCGTTGGTGATGCGGGCCTCGTTGAACCCGTGGAACACCAGGCCGGGGTTGCCGTGCAGGGCGGCGTGCGCCAGCCACTCCAGGTGCAAGGCCATCGGCACCACCGCCCACCCGTCGAGCACGTGCGACCGCAGGACCGGGTGCGAGGTGGGATCGACCGTCCGCTCGAACACGGGGGCTAGGTCGGCCGCCGGCGGGCCGGTCTGGGTGACGCCCGACCCGCCGGCCGGCGGCACCGGCGCGCGAACGACGCCGGACGCGGGCACCGTGCTCGACGGCGGATTGCTCCCCTTCGGCGGCTGGCCGAGGGCGATCACCTCGACCGACTTGCCGGGCGAACTGAGTTCGAGCACGGCGAACCGCCCGCCGTCGGCCAGAGGGATCAGCCCGACCCCTTCGGTCTCGAACACCTTCTTGAGTGCGGGCGTCACCATTCCCCCTTCCCACGGCCCCCAGTTGAGCGCCACGACGCGGCAGTTCGGGCGGCGGCGGCTCTCCACCTGAGCGGTCTTGTTCAGCACCTCGTTGGCCACGGCATAGGCCAGTTGGCCGGTGCGGCCCAGGCGGGCGGTGGTGCTGGTGAACAGGATCACGGCTTTCAGCGACTGCCCGCCGAACAGGTCGAGCAGGTTCCGCAGGCCGGCCACTTTGGTGCGGTAGACGGCGTCGAACTGTTCGAGCGTGAGGTCCTCGATGCGGCGGTCGGCCAGCACGCCGGCCCCGTGAACCAGGCCGGTGACCGCCCCGAACTGGGCCTGCACGCGGTCGAGCAGGTCGGCCAGTTGCTCCGGGTCGGCCACGTCGCCGGTCAGATACGCCGCCTTCGCCCCGGCCGCCTCGATGCGGGCGAGGGTGCCGCGGATGTCCCGCTGGGCGAGCACCGTGTTCACCGCCTCGGCCACGCTCTTCGGGGTGGCGGCGGCGCCCAGGTGGTCGGCGGCGGCGGCTTTCAGGGCCGGCTCGTCGGTCAAGCCGGCGGCCCACGTCGGCTCGCGGCCGGCCGGTGGCGGGGTGCGGCCGACCAGCACCAGGGTACACCCGAACGCCTCGGCCAGCGCCGCCGACACCTCCGCCGTCACCCCCCGCCCGCCGCCGGTGACGAGCACCACGTCCTTCGCCCCGAACGTGATCTGACCGGTGCCCGGCTTGCGGCTGGTGCGGGCCATCTCCACCCCCACCCGGTGCGTGGCGGCCACGCCCACCTCCACCGGCCCGGCGGTCAGCAGTTCATCGACCACGGCGGCCGCGGCCGCCTTCGGCTCCACCGCTGCGAACGACGGGTTCACGTCGATCGCCTTCACCGCCACCTCCGGCCACTCGTGCCGCACCGTCTTCACCAGCCCGGCGAGCCCGCCGGCGGTCGGGTCGGCGGCGGGCGAACAGTCGGCCAGCCCGAACCCGCCGTCCAGCCGCATCACGCTGGCGATCAGCCCGGCGCCGATCTTCGCCGCCTGCCGCACCTTCGGCCCGGCGTGTTGCACCCAGCGGAAGCCGAGGCGGTTGACGTTCACCCCCCCCGCCTTTGCCGGGGCGACCAGCACCAGACCGGCTGGATTCCCGGCAGCCATCGCCACCCCCGGATCGACCCACGCCCACGTCCGCACCGTGTACCGCTGGGCGGACAGGTTCGCCACCACCTCCCGCGTCAGCGGGTCGTCGGCCACCCCCACCACCCACACCTCGGCCGAGTCGCCGAGCACCAGCCGCGGGCGGCCCTGTCGCAGGTCGATGTCCACCACCTGGAGGATGCTGCGGTCGATCCGCTCGGGCAGTACGGTAGCCGGGCGGGCCGGGACGGGTGGGGGCGGGTCGAGTGCGATCTTGGGGGCGAAGACCGAATCGGACAGTGCGGCCAACGAGATGGCTTCGAATTGCTCCGTCTTCGGGCCGGTCAGTTCAGACTGAGTGAGGTGGGAGGTGAGCGGGCCGGACGCGTGGCCGGCGGTGAGGAAGGCGGCGACGTCGCGGAGGGTGTGCAGTTGGCCCAGGTGCTCGGGCTTGACGGTCGGCGCGCCCGGCAGTTTCTCCTGCAAGGCGGACAGGATCTCCACCCGCTTGATGGAGTCCACGCCCAGGTCGGCGTCC
>JANNDF010000571.1:0-5858 GCA_031387445.1 Planctomycetia bacterium | reverse complement strand
GAGCGGGAGCGAGCACAGCGGCCAGGTCGGAGCGGAGTTGGGCCAGTGCGGCGGTGAGTGTCGGGACCAAGTTCGGCACCTCGGAGGTGACGAAACGGTAGGACGCCAAAGGACTTGCACGCTAACTGAATGGCATTCGGGCTGTACCGCAAACTTGTCATTTCCCTCGACGACCGTCGGTGACCAGGTGACATGGGGCCGAATACGGTGATCCCGCTCGGAGGTCCATCATGCCCTGCGTGCTGCTCGCCCTGGTGGTGCTCCCGCTGCTGGCTGTTGCTGCTCCGGTGCCGAAGTCGGTGAAGGCGCCGGCCACGTACATGTCCACGACCGTCGGGGCGAAGTGGGTGTTCGAAGCGCGGTCAGGCAAAAGCGTGATCGAGAGTACGGAGGAAGTGACCGCGGTTGTGGAGAAGGACGGGGTATCCGCGGTAACGGTTCGGAGAAGCGTCAAGCACTTTCATCGCTCAGATGTGGTCTACGTATCGGGGAGTGGGTTACTGGCCCGGCGGAAGGTCCGAGCCGAACCGGCGGCGGTGTTCGATCCGGGTCGGAAGGTGGGTGACACCTGGCTTGTGGAGGGGTTCGACGAGTGGCTGAGTTGCGATACCACTTCCTATTTCACGATGGGAGCGGAGGAGGAGATCACGGTGCCGGCGGGGACGTTCCGGGCGATCCCGGTGACGGAAGAGGTTTACAGCAAAGGGAAACGGCGGTGCAAAATCACCAACTGGTACGCACCCGGCGTGGGGAAGGTGAAGGTGGAGGATGAAGACCCCAGTTCCTTCACACAGATTCTCAAAGAGTTCACCCCCGGCAAGGACGCCAAGAAGTGACCCCTCCGCGCCGCCCCGTCACAGCGGCGGCCACTGCTCGTCGATCCCTTCCTTCTCGATCTCCTTCACCACCGCCTCGGTCACCTGGTACTTCTCGGCAATCGCCTTCCGCGACTCGGCCACCGACTGGCCGGCGTCCTGAGCTTCGATCAGGGTGCGGAAAATGGTCTGGCGGTGTTCAGTGGGAATGGTGGCAGATTTGCTCACAGCGGCACCGGGGATGGGCGGGCGGAAATAATGAAGGCCGGGGCTTCAACCCCGGCCGCTTGCATTGTGGATCCTGAAAGCTCCGTCTTCTTGCGTCGCGCCGCAAATCCTTGCCGTTTCAGTACACCCGACAGGAGTTGAACCTGTAACCTTCGGCTCCGGAGGCCGACGCTCTATCCAGTTGAGCTACGGGTGCGGGTTGGGTAATGAAGTGATTCTACCGACACGGCCGGCGGATTCAACGGCACCCCGGAAATGCTGGCGGGTTGTCACGGGCCACACGCCCGTCGTCGGGCGGCGACAGTCACCCGCTCGGCCGCCCGCGGATCGACACCTGGAACGCCACTTCCGCCACCTTCTGCTTCTGACACCCGGCCGCCACCTGCCCGGTCAACCACCCGTCCGGCGACTCCAGCGGGAAGATCACCTCGAACGACCGCGGGAGCGTTTGCCCAGTCCAGGTGAGATCGACGAGCGGTTTCGGCACCACCCCGTTGCCAACAGACAGGTGCAACTGCACGACCGTGTCCCGCGCCACCAACTGCTGGATGTACCCGCCGCCGAGCAGTTCGGCGTCCGGGTTGAGTGCCCGGCAAAGGGTGGCCACCCCGCCGAAGGCGTCCGGCACGTGGGCGTACACCAGCAACCGCACCCGCTGACCGGGGGCCACTTCCGACGGGCCGAACACGCTCAGTTGGACGGCGTCGGCCGGCTTCTTCCAGAACAGCACCGACCGGGCGGCACGGGCGGCGGGGTTGTCGAACGACGGCGGCGGCGGGATTTCGACCGGCGGGCGGGTGCGGGGGGCGGGGTTGGCGGACGGCATCCGCCGCTCCACCGAGGGCGAACTCGGCTTGGGCGGTGGGGCGGGCGGTGGGGTGTCGAAGGAGTCATCGTCGGGGATCACAACCTGGTGACGACTGACCGGCAGGTCATCGAAATCCACCACGTCGGACGCCGGCGGCAGGTCGGCCCGGCGGGTGTACGACCGCGACGCGGCGGTCGATTCCCCGAGCGCCGAGAGCGCTTCCATCTGAACCGTGTGGAACGACTTGGACGTGGTCACGTCGGCGGCCAGTTCCGGCAGGTCGGCGATGGCCCTCAGTTCGGCCCGCACTTCGGCGAAATCGGTCGGCCGCTCGTCGGGGGCTTTCCGCATTAACCTGTCGAGTAGGTCGGCCAGGGGTTGCGGGACGGCCGGGTTGCGGGTACGTACCGGCACCGGCGCCCGCAACTGGTGCCCGATCACCTTGTCCGACAGTCGTTCGTCCGGGAACGGCGGAAGGCCGGTGAGGGCGCAGTACAGGCAGCAGCCGAACGAGTACAGGTCGGCGGCGGGCGAGCCGGCGGTCGGATCGAGCAGGCACTCCGGGGCGGTGTAGTCGATCATGGCGACCGACCCACTGGCCAGGGCCATGGTGTCCACCATCGACCGCTCGTCGGCCACGTTGTCGGCCAGGATGCCGCCGACGCCCAGGTCGAGCAGTCGCGGCTGGCGGTCGTGTCCGAGCAGCAGCGATTTCGGCCGCAGCATGCCGTGCGGCAGGCCGGCGGCGTGCAGGTGGCGCAACCCGTCGGCCAGGTCGGCGAATAACCGGGTGGCTTGGGCCGGGGCGAACGGGCCGTTGGTGATCAGCAGGCGGTCGAACGTCTGCCCGTCCGCCCACGGCCACGCCAGGTAGTGGCGGCCGGCGGCCGAGTCGATGTCGGTGAACGGGATGACGGCCGGGTGCGGCGGCAGGTCGGCGAAGGTGTCCAGCCGCTTCCGCGCTTGCAGCACCCGCCAGGTGCTCCGCAGGGGCAGCACCCGCACCGCGAACCGCGAGCCGTCCGCCGGTGTCACCGCCCGGTAGGTGGTGCCGACCGACCCGCTACCGACGGGTTCGACGAGCAGGTAGGGCCCGAGGGCGAGCGTGTCCGGTCCTTCCACCAGCGCTCGCTCGGCTTGAAAGGTAGACAGCAAACCGTTCTGGGCGAGGGAATCGGCCAGCAGGCAGGCGTCACCCTCCGGGCAGTGTTCTAAGAATTGCCGGCGGGCGTCGGCGGCCCGCTCGGCCGGCACCGCTCCCACCCGCACCAACCCGGCGAGCAGGCGGTCGGCGTCGGCAGTCAGGGCTGGGGCGACGGCGGGCATGGCGGTCGGCGGGGGGGCAGTTGGCCGAATGGAACGGCATACTATAGAACGCTCTGCCGGGCGGGGCTGCACGGGCGGGGTGAAACGGTGACCGGTTGGAGAAATATTCTCCACAGCCGGTGGTAGAATGAGGTAGCGGGCGGTGACACGCCCATCACTCGCGGGGAAACCAACCATGAGCGGACCTTCGCAACGGGCGACCGGCCCGACGGACCAACCGAAGCGGAAGCCGAACGCCATCGATCTTTCTACCGCCCGGCAGATGCTCCCGCTGGTGCGGTCGATCGTGCAAGACATCGTGGACAAGAAGCAACAACTGGCCCACCTGAGCGGCGAGCAGGACACGCTCGACCGCGAGCGGCGGGCCCTGACGTGGGAATCCCGCCGCCGGCGGTACTCGGTGGCTGACGACCTGAACACGACCAGCAAGGCGTACTCCGCCGCGATCGGCGAACTGACCCAACTGGGCGTCAGCCTGGTGGACGACGCGGCCGGGAGCGTCGAATTCCCCACCCGCATCAACGGGCGGCCGGCGGCGTTCTCGTGGCAGATGGGCGAGGACGGGGTGCGGTACTGGCGGTACGCCGGGGAGGAGCAGCGGCGGCCGATCCCGACCGACTGGCAGCACGGCACGGCGCTGCGTTCTCGCGCCGAATCGTAATTCGAAGGGACTCCGACCGGCCCGGTAGTCAGGATTTTTCGGCCGGTCGCTTGCTATGCCCGTCGGTGTGACCTAGATGTTGGGTGTTCGCGGCGGACGGGGAGGCCAACCCCGCCACCGACCACGACGGCGATCCGAAGTCTTGGTTCGGCTCGCTCCCAACGTCGGCTTTCTCCGTTCCGAGGGGGGAACGGTTTTAGCAGCCAGGCAGACCGAAGGGATGGACGGGACCCAACAGTTCGCTTGGTAGCCTCGGCGGCCGGAAGGTCGCCGAGGTTTTTTTACGTTTCGGGTGGCCGGCTCTCGCCGAGAGCCGGGTCGAATGTCGCACTCGGCGAGAGCGACCCACCCTATTTCTTCTCCACGATTTCGAGCATCGCCGGGTCGTCGATCTGCAACTGCAACTTCTTCTGGAACTCGCTCAGCTTGCCTTTCGCGCGGATCGTCTTCCCCTTGAACGTGTCGAACGTGGCCTTGTCGAACGTGCCGGTCATGGCCTTCTCGTTCACCACCACTGTGAAGTTGTCGGCGCTCTTGAAGTCCTTGAGCGAGTTGAGCAGGATCCGCTTGCCGCCGCTCACGGCGTTGCCGCCGGCCACCTCGAACTGCACCGCCACCTCGTCCCCCTTCGCCTTCATCAGCGCCTCCGCGGGTGAGATGACACCTTCGGGTAACTTCACCGCGTCGGCCGGTTTGTCGGCCGGCTTGCCGCCGCCTTGTTGCAGTTTGCTCAGTGGCACGCGGGCCTGGGCCGCAATCTCTCCGTCCTCGTTCCGCAGTTGCAGGCTGAGCGTCGGGTCCTTCGCCGCCCAGTCGATCTGCACCACCCCGTAGTTGTTCCCCCACGGCATCCCGCCGACGCGGGACTTGTTCAGTTCCGGGTCGCGGTACTCCTTTGCCCCCTGGTTGAACCCGCTGCTGGTCACGTCGTACAGCGGGTAGCCGACCGCCTTCGGGGCGCACGAGATGTCCCCCAGGTGGCGGTCGCCACTCAGCACGATCACCCCGCTCGCTTTGGTGTCCTGAATCAGCTTGTACAGCCGCGCCCGCTCGTTCGGCATGCTCGCCCACTTCTCGAACGGGTGGTCGTCGCTCACCACCTGAATGCCGCTGCCGATCAGCCGCACCTCGGCCGGCTGCTTCAGTTGAGCCTCCAGCCACTTCCACTGCTCCTCGCCGAGCATCGTGGCGTCGGCGTCGGTGTTCTCCAGGTACGGGCGGATGGTGGTGCCGGGCAGCGGCGTCTTGGCCTTCTTGATCGGACTGCGGAAGTACCGCCCGTCGAGCATCATGACCTGCACCCGCTTGCCCTCCGGGCCGAACGTTTCCGCCCAGTACACGCCCTTCTGCTTGCGACGGGGCGAATCGACCGGCACGCCGAAGAAGTCCATGAACTGCTTCTGCGCGTCGTCTTTGTGCGGCCACTCCACGCCGGCGTCGTTGTTCCCGTAGTCGTGGTCGTCCCAGGTGGCCATCATGTACGTGCTGTCGCGGAGCTTCTTGAACGCCGGCAGGGCGGCCAGTTCGGCGTAGCAGGCGGCCATCTTGTCCGGCGTGCTCGGTTTCAGCTTGCCGTTCTCGATGTCGGCGTAGATGTTGTCCCCCAGCAGCACCAGCAGGTCGCCTTTGGCCTCGACGATCTTGTCCCACACCGGGCACGGCTTGTTCTGGTCGGCGCACGAGCCGAACACGACGCGGGACACCTGGGCGGGCGGCTTCGGCGGGGTGTCGGCCGCCGACACGAACCCGGCGGCGAGCGCCGCGAGCAGCAGGGAACGGAGCATGAGGCACCTGCGGGACGAGTGAGGACGTGCTGCTGTTGAACCGACCGGCCGGGCGAGCGGCAAGCGAAGAAGGGGTGAAGGGTGGAGGTGAGCGTGGACCCAGGCCGTGGGGCCGGGGAGTGGGGGGGGGGGCCCAAGGGGCCAGTTGTGCGACAGACCCCACAGAAATGGAACAAAACCCCCCACAGGCGGCCACCCACCGGCCACCCCCAACGCCCGGGGCAACATAAAAGCCC
>JANNDF010000540.1:0-16411 GCA_031387445.1 Planctomycetia bacterium | reverse complement strand
GTTCGGTCGGGTGGACCGCCCCTTCGAGCGGCGCACTCCCCGTCTTGTCGCTCTTGCCGTGGACGTACCCCTTCTTCACCCCGCCGCCGGCGATCACCGCCGAGTAGCAGTACGGCCAGTGGTCGCGGCCGTCGTCCGAGTTCTGGTTCCCGCTGGTGCTGACGCCCCGCCGCGGGCTGCGGCCGAACTCGCCCACCGCGATCACCAGCGTGTCCTCCAGCATCCCGCGGTCGCTCAGGTCCTGGATGAGCGCCGACAGCCCCTTGTCGAGCATCGGGGCCGACTGGTCCTTCATCCGCTTGCTCAGGCCGGTGTGAACGTCCCACGAGTGGTTGTCGCTGTTCGCCACCTTCGGCCAGTTCACTTCCACGAACCGCGTGCCCGCCTCCACCAGCCGGCGGGCGAGCAGGCAGCACTGGCCGAACGTGTTCTTGCCGTACTTCTCGCGGAGCTTGTCGTCTTCCTTCTTCAGGTCGAAGGCTTCCTTCGCCCGCCCGCTCAACACCAGCCCGAGCGCCTTGCCGTAGTACGAATCGAGGTCGTACTTGCTCACGGCCGATTCGACGTCCGGCATGCCCTTCGCCACCGTTTCACGCAACGTCGCCCGGCGCTCCATGCGGGCGGTGCTCAGTTCGTCGCGGAGCAGCAGGTCGTCCACCTTCACCTTGTCCATCTTGGCCATGTCCATGTCGTCGCCGGTCGGGTAGAGCAGGTACGGGTCGTACGCTTTGCCCAGGAACCCGGCGCTCCCGCCCTTGCCCACCACGTTGCTCTCTTGCAGCGGGCGGGGCATCATCACGAACGGCAGCATGGGCACGGTGGGCGGCTTGAACTTGACGATGTTCGAGCCGACGGTGGGGAAGTCCTTCGGGCTGGGCGGCTCCAGTTGGCCGGACGCGGACACCTTGTCGGTGGTGTACCCGGTGTGCATCTGGTAGATGGCGGCGGTGTGGTTGAACAGGCCGTTCGGGGTGTAGCTCATGGTGCGGATGAGCGTGGCCTTGTCCATCACGTTGGCCAGGTTCGGCAGCAACTCGGTGAACTGCAACCCCGGCGTCTTCGTCGGGATCGGCTTGAAGATGCTCTTGTTGGCCGCCGGCACGTCGTCCTTCGGGTCGAACAGGTCGAGGTGGCTCGGCCCGCCTTGCAGGTAGATCAGGATGACGCTCTTCGCCTTCCCGAACCCCTTGCCCTCGCTGGTCGATTCCTTGTTGTTGGCGGTCGCGGTGCCTTGCAGGGCGAACAGGTTGGCCAGGCTGAGGCCGAGGACGGCCGACCCGCCGACCCGCATCAGGTCGCGGCGGGTGACGCCGTCGCACGTGTCTTTCGACTCGAAACCGGGGATCGCGAGCATGGAGCCGCTCCGGGCGGACGTGGAGAGTGGGGTGGGTGCCGACACCAGCAGTAGTAGGAAAGTACCCCGATTGCCCGTCGGGTGCAACCGTTTTCCGCCAGCGGGGAGAGTCCGTCGGACTCGGGTACGAGTCGCGGAAGTTGGTGGGAGCGGATTGTTTCCGTCAAGAGACCAGGGGCTCCGTCGCTCGCCTTCGGCTCGCTCCGTCACCCCTGGTCTCCGACACCGAACCACCCCCGTAGCCCCGAAGGGGCGACCCGATTTTCACCCCCGCTCGTCGCCCAGCAGTTGCGGCACCTTCTCGCGCAACCGCTCGATCTCGGAGATGGTTTCGCCCAGGTAGGCCAGCAGCCGCAGATCGTCGCGGTTCACCGTGCCGCCGCTGAACAGCCACGCCCGCACCCGCAGCAGCTTGTACAGCTTCACCAGCTTGCGGTCGCTGATGAAGATCTTGTCTTCCCGAATCAGCGTCTTCACCACACGCTGGTACTCGCGGAACACGTCGGCCGGGAAGAACCGCGTGCGGTCGTTCTGTTCGTCGCCGTTCACGTCGGTCTGCGTGCGGCTGAACAAGTGCGTCAGGTAGCGGTTGGCCTTCAGCAGGTCTTCCAGGCTGGCGTGCCCCTCGGCCCACGGCTTCTGGTTCAGCCCCTTGTAGGCCTCCCCGCGGAGGCCCGAATCGATCAACTCCTGGAAGTGGTCGTCCTGCACCGGCCGGCTCATCACCTTCAGCACGAAGCGGTCCTTGAGCGCGGCCAGTTCGCCCTGCTCGGGGATCTCGTTGGTCGCGGCAAACATCACCCGCAGGGGCACCGACTCGGGCTTGCCCTCCTGGTAGAACTTCTTCTCGTTGATGATGGTGAGCAGGATGTTCAGGATGGCCGAGTTGGATTTGAAGATCTCGTCGAGGAACACCAGCGTGGCGGTGGGCAGCTTGCCCTCCTTGCGGCGGATGTAGCGGCCCTCCCGCAGCTGCTTGATGTCGATGGCCCCGATGATCTCGCTCGGCTCGGTGAACCGCGTGAGCATGTACTCGAAGTAGTCGTCTTCGGGCACACCAAGGGCGTCCTTGAACTTCAGCACCAGGTCGGACTTGGCCGTACCGGGCGGACCGACGATCAGCAGCGGTTCCTGGGCCACGGCCGCCACGCACATCAGGTCGATGATCTCCTGCTTGTTCACGAAGAAGCGGCCGAGCGACGTCCGCAGGCGGGTGATCCGTTTGCGGATGTCCTCGGCTTCGTCTTGCAGGTCGTTGAGCGTCAGGTCTTCGGGGGCGGTCTTCTTGGCCATTGCGGGCGGGTGTCCGTGGAGGCTGAAGTGGGATTTTACGCCCGAACGGACGCCGGGGGTAGCGGATGGGTTCGGTCACGCCGCCTTCTTCACCGTACCGAGCAACTCCAGCAGTTTCGTCGCATACCGCGGGCCGGTGCCGGTGTCCTCGTGCTTGAAGAAGGTGAAGCACTCCGTCCACGACTGAGCGGCGATCTGCTTCGCCCACGCTGACAACGCGGTGTCAGTGTACTCCGTCTTCCGCAGCCGCAGGTAGCCCCAGTCGGCGGTCGCCACGCACGGTGTTGCCAGGTCATCCGCCTCGGCCACGCACAGTGCCGCCTTCCGCTTGCGGAGCAACCCGTACACCTCGTCGTCGAACCACGACGGGTGCCGGAACTCCACCGCCGCCTTGCACCCCTTCGGCAGTAGTTCGAGCAGCCCGTCCAACCGCTCCACATCCTTCTTGAAGTTCGGCGGAAGCTGGAAGCGGATCGGCCCGAGCTGCTTCTTGAGCACGGCCGACGTTCCGAGGAACGACGCCACGAGTTCGCCGACCTCTTTCAACCGCTTGCGGTGGGTGATGTCCTGCGAGGCTTTCAGCACGAAGCGGAAGTCGGCGGGTACCTGGGCCGCCCACCCTTCGAGGAGTGCGGGCGTCGGCGGGGTGTAGAAGGTGTTGTTGATTTCGACGGCGGAGAAGTGGCCGGCGTAGTACCCGAGCATGTCCTTGTTCGGAAACTTCGCCGGGTAGAAGCTGCCCTTCCACTTGGGGTACGCGAACCCGCTGGTGCCGACGTGGTGAAGCATGGGAGCCATCCGTGCTGGGGTGATACAGGCCGAGCGTGACTCAGCCAGGCTGGAGAGTGTAGCCGAGAACTTCGGCCGCGCGCTCGACCAAGGATCGGCCTCCGCCATCAAGCGCATCCGGGCTGCCGAAGAAGAGGTCTTCGCTCGGTAGCAGACAGCACCCAACTGTCACAACAGGGTCGTCACCGAAGACCACATAGGCTGCCGCTTCCTGGATCGACCGGAGGTGAGCAATCCGATCAACTTTCCAGGGCACCGAATCAGGGAAACGAAGCGTGGCAGTAATGACATCGCCGACATGATCACGCCCGGCCTCGGGGTCAACATCCACGATGGCGAACTCGTCTTGAAGGCGTGCGACGATTTCGGCGACGGGCAAGGGGTCGCAGTCCTCAGGCGGCCAAAGTTTGATGAACGCCATCGCTGTCTCCTGGATCGAATTTCACGCCACTAGCCGAACCCGCTGTTCGGTGCAGGTGCGTTCGTAGGTGGCTTCCAGTTCCACCGGCAGGCAGCCCGTCGCGGAGCCACAGGGGCATGGTCGGCAGTTTACGGTGGCGGCACGTCGAGTTGGCGGCAGATGGCGCGGGCGGTGTAGTCGTCCACCTCGCGGTGCCGGGGGATGGCACTTTGCCGCAGGTTGGCCGGGTTCACCCAGACGGAATGACCGCTGCCTTCTCGCAGCAGTCGGCAGCCGTGCGCCCGCAGGTGCTTCAGCAGGTCCACCCGCTTCACGACACCGCCCCCGTCGGCACCTCCCGCACGTCGCTGCTCGCCAGCAGGTGCAGGTAAATCGGCTCTTCGATGTCCATGTCCGGATCGGTCACGGTCGGGTCCGGGTTGGGGAACGGCTCGCCGGATTCGACCGCCGCTTCAGCCACGTCCACCAGCGCTACCGCGAGCGCCCGCCGGGCGGCGTTTAGATCCGGCTCGAAGGTGATGGCGGCGGGGAAGTCGAGCACCTGGGCGTGAACCCCGGTGGGCACGTACTTGTACCCGGCCTTGTAGCGGATCATCGAAGCCTCTCAGTCGGCCGCGGGAGTGTGGCGATCAACTTGTTACATCATACCCGATTCCGATTGTCGCGGACGTAGTGCGCCGGCTCGCTGTACTGGTGGGTGTCGGGCTTCGCGGGGCGGGCGGTGAACGCTCCGCCACTTCCACCATCGCGTTTGCGTATGGTTCCGACCCGCACGAACCCGGCCCGCTCGAAGAACGGGTTCACCCGCCCCATCGCCGTCAGCGTTTCGATCCAGTCCACCGGGCACAGCTCGCACGCCCGCCGCACGAACGCGGCGGCGATCCCGGCACCACGGTACGTCGGGTGTAACACCACCCGTTGCAGCAGCCACAGGTTGACGTTCAGCCCGCGCATGCCGATCTCGCTGCGGGGGTTGGTGAGGTTGAAGTACCGCGTGCGAAGGGTGAGCGACGCGGCGGGCGAGGCGAACACGCAGATGCCGATGGGGTCGTTGCCGTGCCAGAGCAGAGTCACGCGGCGGACGCACCCGAGGTGGTGCGAGCGGTAATGCCACCGAGCGAAGTGCGGCCAGTCGGCCGCGGTGCCGTCAGACAGCCAGAGTTGGTCGGCGAAGCTGACCCGTTTTTTTTTGCCGGCTCGCGGGTCACGTCGATCACGCCGTCGCCGTGGCACCGCACCACCACATCAGGGTTCAGGTCGGGAATCAGGTCGTCGTGGGTGGTGGCACACAGCACGCCCACGCCGGTGCGGTGTGCAAGCTTCCGCACGTTGAACGCCAGCACCTTCGCCAGCGTGCGATCGAGAACGGCGGCGAACTCATCGCACAGGACCGTCATTGGTGAACAGTCATTTGTCATCAGTGCCGACCCCGAACCCTGCTTCCCGAATGACGGATGACTGGTGACCAATGACATCGCGTAAGCGATCCGGAAGCGGTAGCGCTGCCCGTCGCTCAGTTCGGCCGGCGAGCGGAGCATCAGCCGGGCTTCGCCGAGGCCGCACGCGGCGAGCAACCCCAGGCGTTGTTCGAGCGAACCCGGCAGCGCGTCCACCAGCGGCACGTCGGGCAGCGTCAGACTCATCGCGTCCACCGCGTTCAACTGTTCGCCCACCGCCCGCATTAAACTCGACTTGCCCGACCCGCTCGGCCCGGTGAACAAGACCACGTCTCCGGGGCGGATGTCGAGGGTCAGGTTGTCCGCGATGACGTGCGGCGGTTCGGCCTCGCCGACGCCAAAGAGATCACACACCTCGGCGGTGGCGAGGCTGCGACGCACCGCACGAAACGGGTAGCGAATGGTGATAGGAGCGAGCATGGGAAGCCTCGAAAGGGAATAGACGAGGCGGTACGCCTGACGGCGTGGGGGAATGCTTCGGATGTTTCGTTTCAATTGCTCGGTGGCGGAGGTGTTCGTGTGACCGACTTACGGCGGAACCGACGGGCGAGCCAGATGCCGCCAAGTGCCAAGGCCAGCGACAATGCCCCCATCACGATCACTGTCGGCCACGACCACACCGCCCGCGTGTCGGTCAGTTCCAGATGGATTTCCCGATCCGTGAACGTCACCCGGTAGTGAACCTCGTCGCCATCACGTGGGTCGAGGATCACCGCCGACCCCCGCGAGAACACTTTCAGCGGTCCCGACCAAATCGCTCCAGGCACCGTTTTCAGCCACACAGCCGTCGGCCATTCGGGGAGTGGCGTATCCTCCGGAATCGCACACAGCTCGACCGCCGACCCGCGATAGCTGCCGTTGTAGGCGTGAACCTCGGCAGTCGGTCGGCTGAGCGGTTCCACCAACTCGCGGCACACAGCGTACACCTTGTATTTCTCGGCATCCGGCCCGAAGTGAACGATGGCGTGTCCCCGCGTGTACTTGAAACCCGGCAACGGGGCCACATCGGCACGGGCAATGTCGGTGAGCGACAGGACTGCAAGCAGCGGGAGGAGTGTTCGCATCAGCCGGCTCCGGGTGGCGGGAACGGGGGCAGTTCGGACAGAGACCAACGGGGGTCGGTACGCTTGAGCCGGTCATTCCGATCCCACCTCACCCACACGATGAGCGTGACCGACCCGACAACGGGGAACACGCAACAGAAGAACAGGCCCAGCAAACACTCGAGAAGTGGCGAGTACGGCCCGTCCGCAGCGTGTGCCACGGACGCGGTCAGCAGCAACACCAGCACGGCCGCGATGCGTCGCATGGGGTGTCCTCAGTAGGTCGCGGGAAGTGTTCTGCTCGCTCCGCGAGCGGGTTCCGAAGACCGCTCGCGGAGCGAGCAGAGCACTTCCAGCCGGTCGCCTACTTCTTCAGTTCCACCTTGATCCCCTTCGTCACCGGCTTGTCGTCCTTGTCCACGAAGCGGGCGCACCCGCTCCACGCCTGGATGCCGTTCGTCACCTTGAACACCAGCACGTTCTCGCCCTTCTTCAGCGTCAGCTTCTCGAAGTGGTTCTGCTCCTTGTCCAGCGCCCGGTCGTCGGTCCCCTTGCCGATCTCCTTGCCGTTCAGCCAGATCTTGAACCCGTCGTCGCTGCCGATCTTCAGCGTCACGTCTTTCATCTCGTCGTCTGCCACGATGTATGTCACCGCGTACCCCACCGCCTGCTCCTTCTCGCTGCCGATCATCTTGTTGAAGTCGAAGTAGAAGTCCTCCGCCACCTGTTTGGTCCAGGTCAACTCCTCCTTGCCGACTTTCACCTTGTCGCCCGCCTTCGGGGCCAGCTTGGCCTCGTCCTTCACCTGAACCTTGTCCACCGCGTCGGCCTGGCTCTCGCCGTCGGCCAGCGGGATGGGGGCGAGCAGCAGCCACACCTTGATGTGCCCGTCGTCGGTGAACGACACCTCCTTCGCGTCGGCCTTCTTGTCGTCCGCCTTCTTGTCCTCGGCGAACGCGACCGTCAGGCCGAGCGCCGCCACCACCGCCGCCAGCCAGTAAATCCGAGACATGAGACTCCTCCGTTGTGAGACGTGACCGCCGACTCAGGGACGTGGGCATACCAGTCGGCCCCGTTAGAGTAGGTGCCGCCTGCCGGGCGGCACCCATGTGCTCTGCTCGCTCCGCGTGCGGGTTTCGAAGACCGCTCGCGGAGCGAGCAGAGCACGTCACACCCACAGCCGCGGTTCGTGGCGGCTGAGCAGGTGTTCGACGCCGGCGGCGGTGGCGTCGGCCAGGTCGTCGTGCGTGGCGAACGGGTACGTCGTCAGTTGCTCGAACAACTCCCGCTGGCTCGCGTCCACGATGCCGCCGTGGCCCTTCAGCTTCACGCTGCCGTTCTGCACCGCCACGCTCAGGGCCGCGATGCGGGCGTCCTTCCCGCGAGTCGCGGCCTCGCCCAGCACCTTCGGCCCGAAGCGTGTTCGCCGCACCAGCAGATCGCGGATGCCGGCGAACGCCGCGTTCGACTCGAACAGGATGACATCGGGCTGACAGCGGCGGTCGATGGCGTCGATCAACTCCACCAGTTCCGGCGTTCGCACCCGTCGGGCGGTCGCTTCCAACACCCGCACGTCGTTCGCCACCTTGCCCACCAGCACCAGGGCACTCGCGTCGGCGGTCTGCTTCGCCGACACCGCCGGATCGACCGCCAGCACCGTCCGTTCAATCCGCTCCCGCGGCCACTCGTCGGCCCAGAACTGCACCCACTCCGGGCGGATCATCACTTCCCCCTCGCTCATGGTGATGAGCCGATACCCCCGTGCGAAGCTCGCCTCGCCGATCTCCGCCCGCCGCTCGGCCAGCCGCTCGCGCGGCCACTTGTCCGCCCAGACGGGTTCCAGGTTCGGCCCGACCGCCCGGCGGAAGACGGCGTAGCTCGGGTTCGCCTTCAGGTGGGCGTTCAGGTCGTCCGGGTGCCACGGCGTACACAGTCCCCAGAAGCGGCCGTCCGGTTCGAGCAGGTTGAGCAGGTTGTTCGTGAAGTAGTCACGCACCCGCCGACGGTCGCCGGACGAGTGCAAACTCCGCACGTCCACCACGTCGTCGCACACCAGCAGGTCGGCCCGCGAGCCGGTGCTGCCGGTGCCCACGCCGAACGCCGCCACGCTCGGCCCGATCACCTCCGCCGGCCGCAGCACGGTGAACGCCTCGGCCATCCACGGGCGGCCGGGCAGCAGGTGCGGAAAGACCACGCCGACTTGCGGGTTGGTGGCGATCTGCTCGCGGAGGTAGCGGCTGCGGTCGGCGGCCAGGGCGTCGGTCGCGCACACCAGCTTCACCCGCAGGCCCGGCCGCGTGCCGAGTTCCCACAGCACCCGCCCGCAGATTTGCACCGTCTTGCCGTGGTCGCGGGGCAGCTCAACGAGAGCGCGGGAGTTGAGCGTGAGGAACTGTTGCAACTCGCGGTGAACGGGAGCCTGAACGAGCGGGCGGCCGTGCGGGTCGCGGAGGGCGAAGTGGATGAACGCGGACGGGTCGGCGCGGGCGAGTGCGGTCTGGTCATCCTTTCGACGCATCAGCAATTTCAGCAGCGATCTGTTCATCGGTCATCCCCCGAACGAGGGCGAGGAGGCGGTCGGCGTAACCGGGGGGAGTGGTGGCGGGTTGCGTGTCGCCTTTCGCCGGGCGTGCGGCCTTCTCCAGCACGACGCGGATCTGAACCAGCATCACACCCGCCTCGCGGACGGACTTGGCGTTCTTCGAGCGGAGCTGCTTCCGCAACAGCGTGATTGTTTCCGACGTGGCCTCGACGAGCGCCCGCTGGACCGCCGCCGCGAACGCCTTCTGCCAGCGTGCGGGATACCGTTGCGGCCACTCCCGCACTTCGGTGAGCGGGTGTTCGACCTCGTCGGCGACTCGCTCCCAGGCGTTGCCGGCGGCTCGCAGGTCGGCGGCGGTGCGAATCAGGTGGGCAGGGGGGCGATCCGACATGGCGAGCCCTCCAGAGGTGATGGTTGAAATGTGTACAGTATTTACATGGGGTGCGATTCGGCCCGCGTCAACTCGAGAAGTGCGATTTCGTCCGGTTGCGGAGGAGTGCGGGCTGACCCGACCTCGGAGCCGCTCTCACTTGCGGTCAGCGGGAGGTCGGCGACGGTGCGGGCGCGAGTATCTGAAGGCTGGCCAGCACCACCTCCTCGGCCACATTCAGGTGCAACCGCGAGTAGAACGGGGCGGTGACGAACGAGTTGGTGATCTTGGCCGGGTCGATCTTGCGGAACAACTCGGCGATCCGTTGCAGCCCGCTCTCCGCCGGCCCATGTCCGATCGCCGCGATGTACGCCTTCGCCAGCCGCGTGTCATCCTGCGGCATCGGCTTGCGGCCCGGCGGAGAGTGCAGTTCGGCGCGGGCCTCGTCCAGAATCGGGTTGGCTGGTTCGGTCAGTCCGAGCGTCAGCCACCCGCCGGCAATGCTCAGCAGAGCCAGTAACGCGTTCAACCACTGCTCCGGTTGGTTGCTGTATCGCTGCTTCATGTCGCTCATCGACCCACGGCCGAGTACGGCCGTCTGGAATTGGCTCAACAACTTGTCGAGGTCGTCCCGCAGGCCCAACTGCCGTAGGCAGCGGACGCACGTCTCTGTTACCCGGTTGAAGAGTCCCAGTCGGGCATCGTCAGTTTCTTTCTCCACCAACTCGGTAAAGGCGACCACCAGTTGAACGGCCAGTTCGCGGTGGTTGAAGTACCCGGCCAGGAGCAGCGCGCGTTCGAGCAACTCGGTCTGCTTCTTGGCCGCCTCCGGCTTCTGCGGGAGCTGCTGCCGCAGGGCCTGGGGGACCAACCGGATGAGTTCGGCGGCGAACGCCCCGCCGCACCGGGCCGACAGCGGCAGGCAGTCGAGCAGGACGTCGAACTGCTGGTCGGTCATCACCGGCGCGCGGCCATCGCGGTCGGGCGCGCCTTCCCGCCGGTAGAGCTCGCGGATACAGTTCGCCAGCCGCACCGGGTCGCGCTCGTCGATCAGGTTGTACAGCGCCCTCTTCAATCCACCCTCGTGCGGCGTGGTGAACTTCTTGTACAGGTCGATCCGCTCGAAGGGTTCGAGGATTCTTGACTGCTCTCGCAAGCGGTTGATGACGAAGTGTGCCATCCCGGGCGGACTATTCGCATTCCCCCCGCTCTTCCTGTCGATCTCGTTCAGATCGTCGAGCAGGGCGGGCGACAGTTGACTGGAGGGCGGGTGCGAGCAGGTGGCTTCGTCGATGCGGTACCGGAACGCGCGGGCCAGGAACCGTGCGGCCATGCCCTTGTCCGACTCAGCCGGGAGCGCGTCTAGGGCGGCGCAAGCTGTGTCGGCCAACGCAGTGGACCGCTGCACTTCACCCATTCGAGCCAGCCCGTAGGCGAACATCAGGTCCACGTAATCGACCGTCGGGTTTTTGCCCAGCGGCATCGGCACGTTGCCGATTTGCGACCCGACTTCAGCCCACGCGCGGACCAGTGCGTGCAGTTCATCGACTTGACGGAGCAACTCCGGCGAGAGAACTGGACCGGGGGCGGGCACTACTGGTTCCACAGGGCGCTTCCTCTGGTTCTCAGTTCAGCGTACCAGAGCCGGGCGGTGGGGTGAACTGCGAACGGCCGAACGGGTGTCCCTCCTGTTTGGGGTACGTTCGGCACCCGGCTGGCTGACGTCGGCCGCGTCGGCTGTTCAAATCCACAGACACACGAAACATTTTGAGTGCGGCCTGGGGTGGACAACCGGGCAATCTGCGTTAATAATCCTTGGACGATTCGGTCAGTGGTCGGTTCGCCATTTGTCGATTGAGGTTCACAGATCGTCGATTGACGCGGCCTTACGTGAAGGCCGACAACCCCACACCACCCCACCGAGGGGCGCTGCGACGGGACGCTTGGGCGTCTCTGCCAGGCTCGGAGGGGAGGAATACAACCGAGCAACCGCGCCCGTTCATCAGTCAGGAGACTCTGAACGTGACTGCCGTTGCGCACAAGCCCGCCACTTTCAGCGACTACCACGTCGCCGACCTCGCGCTCGCCCCCTGGGGCCGCCGCGAGATCGCCATCGCCGAGACGGAGATGCCCGGCCTCATGGCCATCCGCGAGGAGTACGCCGCTCGCCAGCCCCTGAAAGGGGCGCGGATCACCGGCTCGCTCCACATGACCATCCAGACGGCCGTCCTGATCGAGACGCTCAAGGACCTCGGCGCGGAAGTCCGCTGGGCCTCGTGCAACATCTTCTCCACCCAGGATCACGCCGCCGCCGCCATCGCCGCCGCCGCCATCCCGGTGTTCGCCTACAAGGGCGAGACGCTCACCGAATACTGGGAGTACACGCACAAGATTTTCGAGTGGGCCGACGGCGGGTTCACCAACATGATCCTCGACGACGGCGGGGACGCCACCCTGCTGCTCCACCTCGGCTCCCGCGCCGAGAAGGACATTCACGTCCTCGACAAACCGGGCAGCGAGGAAGAGCGGATCCTCTTCGCCGCCATCAAGAAGCGGGTGGCGTCGCAGCCGGGGTGGTACTCCGAGCGGCTGGCTGCCGTGAAGGGCGTGACGGAAGAGACGACCACCGGCGTCCACCGCCTGTACCAGATGCACAAGCGGGGCGAGCTGAAGTTCCCGGCCATCAACGTGAACGACTCGGTCACCAAGTCGAAGTTCGACAACCTGTACGGCTGCCGCGAATCGCTGGTGGACGCCATCAAGCGGGCCACCGACGTGATGGTGGCGGGCAAGATCGCCGTCGTCGCAGGGTACGGGGATGTGGGCAAGGGGTCGGCTCAGGCGCTGCGGGCGCTGTCCGCACAGGTGTGGGTGACCGAGATCGACCCCATCTGCGCGCTGCAGGCCGCCATGGAAGGGTACCGCGTGGTGACGATGGAGTACGCCGCCGACAAGGCCGACATCTTCGTGACGGCCACCGGCAACTACAAGGTGATCACGCACGCCCACATGGCCAAGATGAAGAACAACGCCATCGTGTGCAACATCGGCCACTTCGACAACGAGATCGACGTGTCGTCGCTGGAAGACTACCGCTGGGAGGAGATCAAGCCGCAGGTCGATCACGTGATCTTCCCGGACGGCAAGCGGATCATCCTGCTGGCCAAGGGGCGGCTGGTGAACCTGGGGTGCGGCACCGGCCACCCGTCGTACGTGATGAGCTCGTCATTCGCCAACCAGACCCTCGCCCAGATCGAACTGTGGCAGCACAACGCCAAGTACCCGGTCGGCGTGTACGTCCTACCCAAGAAGCTGGACGAGCACGTCGCTCGGTTGCAGCTCAAGACGCTGAGCGTGATGCTGAGCGAGCTGACGCCCGAGCAAGCGGCCTACATCCACGTCTCGAAGGACGGCCCGTACAAGACCGACCAGTACCGGTACTGACCGGCACCGGGCACCGGGGGCGGCTCCCGGTGCCCCGCACAGTAGTTCGTGAGGGGAGTTTGAGACCAGGGAGCGCCTCGCTCGCTGGTCCCACACTCCCCCTCACTTTACCCCGGAGCCAGATTCGCCCACCTCACTGGAACAGCATCGGGGCGAACTCGTTCAGGTACTGCTGCCAGCAGATCCAGGTGTGCCCGCCCTCGGTCTCTTTGTACTCCGCCTTCATCTCGGCCTTCTTGTACAGGGCGACCGTGTCCTTGGTGGTGCCGAGGAGGAAGTCGTCCTTGCCGGTGGCGAACCAGAACACCTTCAGCCCGTCTTTCGCGGCCGCGGCCGCCGCCACCTTCTCCTTGTTCGCCTTCTCCCGGTCTTCGGGGTTCTGGGCGAACAGCCCCGAGCTGAACACCCCGACGGCGCCGAACTCCTTCGGCTTCGACATGAACAGCGATAGCGTTTGGGCTCCGCCCATGCTCAGCCCGGCCACCGCCCGGTCGGCCCGGTCGGTCTTCACCCGATACGTCTTCTCGACGTGCGGCCGCAGGTCCTTCTCGAAGTCGTCCTCGAACCGGGTGGCCGGCTGCCCCTCCCGCGGCGGGCCGAACGCCGACGCGAACTTGCTGTCGTGCCCGGCCGGCATGACCACCACCATCGGCTTGCACTTCTTCGCCGCGATCAGGTTGTCCAGGATGTCGTGCGCCCGGCCGACCGACGTCCACGAGTCGTCGCCGTCACCGGCCCCGTGCAGCAGGTAGAGCACCGGGTACTTGTCGTTGCCCGTCTCGTACCCCGGCGGGGTGTACACGTGGGCGCGGCGGTTCTTGCCCAGGGCGGACGACTTGTAGGTGATGCGGGCGACCGCCCCGTGCGGCACGTCGGCCGTGTCCATGAACGCCGCCCCCGGCACCCGCACCAGGCTCCACGCCGTGCCGAACGATTCGCTCACGGCGGTGTTCTGCGGGTCGGCCACCGTCGCCCCGTCGATGTTGAACTTGTAGCGGTAGGTGCCCGGCGCCACGTCCGCGGTGTACTCCCACACCCCGTTCTCGCCCTTCTTCATCTCCCGCGGCTCGGGCGCGGTCTTCTCGCTCGGGATGTCGGACGTGGCCAGCAGCACCTTTTCGGCCTTCGGGGCGAGCAACCGGAAGGTGACCGCCTTCTTCGCGTCTTTGCCGTCCTTCACCTCCGGGGAGATCACCGGCGGGCGGCGTGGGGGCTGCTGGGCGAGGGCTGGTGCGAGGCCGACGGCGACGACAAGCAGGGGGAGGAGCAGTCGAGACATGAGACACCATCCGCGGTGAGGGGAGTGGACGCGTGCGAGTCTATCGCGGTCGGGTGCGGAGTCGAGAACGAAACAATGATTTGAAATGGTGAGGCCCCAGGGTGCCAACCCTGGAACCCTGGGGGATTCGTGTTCCGCACCGCCGCCGTTTCGGGTACACTACCCCCCTGCCTGCCTCCGCCGTCCGTCTCCCCGGATCGGTCGTCACCATGCGGTTTCTCGCTCTGTGCTCTCTCGCGGTGTGCGCGTCGGCGGCGGTTGCCGCTGATCGTCCCGTTACGTTCGAGCGCGACATTCAGCCGGTCCTCACCCGCTCCGGGTGCAACGCCGGCGCGTGCCACGGTAAGGCCCGCGGGCAGAACGGGTTCGCCCTCTCGCTCCTCGGCTTCGACCCGGACTTCGATTTCAACGCCATCACCAAAGAGGCCCGCGGGCGGCGGCTCTTCCCGGCCGATCCCGCCAACAGTCTGCTACTGCAGAAGGCGAGCGGGAGCGTGGCCCACGGCGGCGGGAACAAGCTGCCGGTCGGCTCGCCGGGGTACGAGTTGTTGAAGAAGTGGATTGCGGCGGGCACGCCCCGCACCCTGGCCGACGCCCCGAAGCTGACGAAGATCAGCGTTTCGCCCACCGAACTGGTCGGCACCTTCAAGCAGCAGTCGCCGTTGAAAGTGACGGCCCACTTCTCCGACGGCACCAGCGAAGACGTGACGAAGTTGGCCGCGTACCAGTCGAACGACGCCGGGTATGTGGCAGTAGACGCCGACGGGGTGATCCGAGTCGGCACGATTGCGGGCGAAGCGGCGATCACCGCCCGGTTCGTGGACAAGTTCGCGGTGGCGAACGTGCTGATCCCGCTGCCGACGAAGGTGGACGCGGCCTACTACGCCAAGCTGCCGCGGAACAACTTCATCGACGGGCACGTCTGGGACAAGCTGCAACGCCTGAACCTGACCGCGTCCGAGCCGGCGGGCGAAGGCACCTTCCACCGCCGGGCGTACCTGAGCGTGATCGGCCGGCTGCCGACGCCGGACGACACGCGGGCGTACCTGAGCGACACCGACCCGAAGAAGCGGGCGAAGCTGATTGACGCACTGCTCGCCCGCCCCGAGTACGCCGACTTCTGGGCGAACAAGTGGGCCGACCTGCTCCGCCCGAACCCGTACCACGTGGGCATCAAGGCGACGTTCACCTTCGACCAGTGGATCCGCGACCAGTTCCGCAAGAACACGCCTTACGACCAGTTCGTGCGCGACCTCATCACCGCCCAGGGGAGCACCTGGAAGAACGGGGCGACGGTGTTCTACCGCAACCGCCGCGAGCCGGAAGAACTGGCCCCGATGGTCAGCCGGCTGTTCCTCGGCGTGCGGCTGGATTGCGCCAAGTGCCACCAGCACCCGTCCGAGAAGTGGAGCCAGACCGACTTCTACAGCTTTGCCGCGTTCTTCAGCCGCATCGGGCGGAAGGGGGTCGGCATCTCGGCACCCATTTCCGGCGGCGAAGAGGTGATGTTCGTGAAGGACGCCGGCGGCGTGAAACACCCGCTCACCGGGCAGGAGTTGTTACCCACACCGCTGTTGGGTTCACCGCTGACGATTGCGACTGACAAAGACCCGCGGGAGGTGCTGGCCGAGTGGGCGACCGCGAAGGACAACCCGTTCTTCGCCAAAGTGATCGTCAACCGCGTGTGGGCGGAGTTGATGGGCCGCGGGCTGGTGGACCCGGTGGACGACCTCCGCGACACCAACCCGCCCACGAACCCGGCGCTGTTGGATGCGCTTGCTGCCGACTTCCGCACCAACGGCCACGACCTGAAGAAACTGATCCGCGGCATCGCCACCAGTCACGCCTTCGCCCTGAGTTCGCAGCCGAGTGACACCAACGCCGCCGACACCCGCAACTACTCGCGGCACTACCGCCAGCGGTTGCGGGCCGAGTCGCTGCTCGACGCGGTGTCGGACGTGACCGGGGTGGCCGAGTCGTTCGACGCCATGCCGGTCGGCTCGCGGGCGGTGGAGGCCTGGACGGTGCGGTTCGACAGCAAGTTCCTCGACAGTTTCGGCCGGCCCGACCCGAACCAGGACCCGCCGTGCGAGCGGACCTCCGACACCACCGTGGTGCAGGCGCTGCACCTGATGAACGCCCCCGGCCTGGCCGCGAAGATTACATCCGACAAGGGGCGTGCGGCGAAGCTGGCCGACGGCAAGAAGACGCCCGCGGAGATCGTGGAAGAGCTATACTTGCTCGCTTACAACCGCCGACCGACGAAAGAAGAGAGCGAGCTGTGCGTATCGAAGTTCGAGAAGAAGGTCTCCACCCGCCGCATAGCCACCGAAGACCTGATGTGGGCGCTCGTCAACACCCCCGAATTCGTGTTCATCGACTGACCAGAGGCCGACCGATGCCCGCCCGCCACCGCCGC
>JANNDF010000538.1:0-3444 GCA_031387445.1 Planctomycetia bacterium | reverse complement strand
GTTCGGTCGGGTGGTCCGCTCTCGCCGAGAGCGGGGTCGGTTCCGACTCTCGGCGAGAGTCGGCCACCCTATCGCTCGCCTCCGACTCGCGGCTACAAGCACGCGGCTACCTCTTCCCCACCGAAGTCGTCTTCGACGAGGACCGTTTGCTAGCCGTACTCGGCGACCGCTCCGAGGTGACGCGATTGAAGGGCGTGTTTCGGTGCGAGAACGGGTGGATCGCGGTGAACCGAGCGGGGGGCATGACGACGGTGAAGCCGACCGCATACCGGCGGGATAGTCGAGTGGAGGCGTTCACAGCGGTGCCGGACTGGGACGGGTTCGAGGCGGACGTGCGGGGGTGTGTGCTGGTGAACCCCGGCAGTGATGTCGGGGGGTACTGATCGGTCAAAAAGCCCCCGGATTCCACTGCCGGGGTTCGTTCGCCGTATCGGCTCGCTCAGATCAGGCCCTGAGCCTTGTGCGCGGCTTTCCGCTTCCGGAGCATGGCCCGCCGGCGCATCTCACACGGCTTCTCGTAGTACTGGTGGGCTCGCAGCTCTTTCTGCATGCCGCTCCGCTCGATCAGCTTCTTGAACCGCCGCATCGCCTGGGCGATCGGCTCCTTGTCGTGAACGCGCATCCGCAGGCCCATCGGTCTTCCCGCTCCTGTGCCCTCGTCGCGGTGAGGGTCGCTACCGGGCGGGCGGGCCGCCGGGGGTGACAGGGGATGCCAGTTCCACAGGGTGTTCAGCAAAAATTCACTCTAGCTTGAGCGAGACGAGTTGGCCAGCGACCCGCGGTGATTTTCCCCCACCCCCTTCGCAAGACTTTCACCCCAATCCGGTATAACGCCAGAACCGACGGCGGCCCTCTCACATCTCTCTCCCGTCGGGTCCATGTCCACGGAGTTTCGCATGTATCGTTTCGCAGCCGGAGTGCTGGGCGGGGTTCTGGCGGTGGGCGGAATTGTCGCCGCCGCCGACGCCCCCAAGTGGCCGCAGTTCCGCGGGCCGAACGGGTCCGGGGTGGCCGACGCCGAGAAGCCGCCGGTCGAGTTCGGGCCGGACAAGAACCTGAAGTGGAAGGTGCCGGCCCCGCCCGGATTCTCGTCCCCGGTGGTCGCCGGCGACAAGCTGTTCCTGACCGCCTTCGACGACGGCAAGCTGTTCACCGTCGCCTACAACACGGCTGATGGCAAGGAACTGTGGCGGACGGAAGCGCCGGCCAAGAAGATCGAGGCGTTTCACAAGACGGAAGGCAGCCCGGCGGCGTCGAGCGTGGCCACAGACGGCAAGATCGTGGTGTCGTACTTCGGCTCGTGCGGGGTGTTCGCCTACGACCTCGCCGGCAAGCAACTGTGGAAGTACGACCTGGAAACGGCTCAAACCCCGGCCGACTTCGGCACCGGCGTGTCGCCCGTGCTGGTCGATGGCGTGGCCGTGCTGGTGCGGGACACTTTGAAGGGGTCGTTCATCCTCGCCCTGGACGCGGCCGACGGGTCGAAGAAGTGGGAGACCAAGCGGACCTCGCCGTCCGCCTTCTGCACCCCAGTGGTGTGGGACAACAGCGGCAAGAAGGAAGTGGTCGCGGCCGGGTACGGCAAGCTGATCGCCTACGACCTGAAGAGCGGGGACGAGACGTGGAGCGTGGCCGGCATGCCCAGCGCCAGTTGTACTAGCCCGATGGTGGCCGACGGCTTCCTCTACTACGCCGGCTGGTCGCCCGGCGACGCCGAGGACAAGGAGTTCAAGTTCCCGACGTTCGAGAAGTTGCTCGAGGACGGTGACACCAACAAGGACGGCAAGATCAGCAAGGCGGAGAGCGAGAAGACGTTCCTGAACGGCTTCTTCGACAACAACGACACCGATAAGGACGGGCAGATCACCAAGGAGGAGTGGGACGCGCAAGTCAAGTTCATGAGTGCGTCCAAGAACTCGGCGTTCTGCGTGAAGCCGGGCGGCAAGGGCGACATCACCAAGACGCACGTGGTGTGGAAGGCGACGAAGGGGCTTCCGTATGTGCCGTCGGCGGTGATGTACAAGGGGCAGATGTTCCTGGTGAAGGACGGCGGGCTTGTGACCGCCTACGACGCCAGGAGCGGGAAGGAACTGTACGCCAACGAGCGGTCGGCCGCCCAGGGGCGGTACTACGCCAGCCCGGTGGCGGCCAACGGGCACATCTACACCGTCACCCTCGATGACGGCCAGTTCACCGTGTTCAAGGCGGGTGAAGACTCGCCCGAGGTGGTGAAGAAGAACCCGAAGTTGGGCGAGCGGGTGGCGACCACGCCGGCCATCGTGGACAACACCATCTACGTCCGCGGGGGCAAGCACCTGTGGGCGTTCGCCGAGACGAAGTGATCGGGTGATCCTCGACCGTGAGGGGGTGAGCGGCCGAGTGCCACCCCCTCCTGCATTTTCACCACCACCCGCGGAGGTGTTGGCGCAGGCCGAGCAAGAGCGGGTGGTCGGGGCCGGCGAACCACTCCACACCTTCCAAAAAGCGTTGCGGATCGGCGACATTGGCCGGCAGGAAAAAGAACCGCTTGCGGGCGGTCGTGACCATCAGCCATCGGCCGTACCACCTCTCCCATAACTCCGCGTTGACGATTTCCGCCCACGGGTAGTCCATCGGCCCGCGGGCGTGGGCGCCGGCCGGCGGGCACACCCCTTCGGCCGACAGGTAAACCCGATTGCACTGGACGGCGATGGTGCCGACGGCCGCGGAAAAGAGGAGGATGGTCGCCTGGCACACGCCCAGAGCGATTTCGGTTCCGTTCAGAGAGAACCGGCCCGTCATCCCGACTGAAATGACAAAACAGATCAGGACCGACCCCCAGAAGAATGCCTGGAGGGGCAGGAGGTATCTCCAGTACTCCCGCCAGAACGACGGCCAGATCACCACTTCGTCGGTTTCGCTCAGTTCCACGCCGGCTCTCCGCCTGTCATCCCGTTGATGATACCGCCCGCGGGCCGCACCTGGTGTCGCTACTGGCCTTGTGTTCACACGCGGTTCGCCTTACCTTTCCCCACCCCAGCGCACGCTGCCCTGGGTATTCCCGTCTCGGAGGATGAGTGATGCGGACGTTCCTGTCGCTGGTGGCGGTGGTGTTGGCCGGGTCGGTGTTCGCCCAGGAGCCGCCCAAGCCGGGCAAGGAGCACGAGACCCTCAAGAAGTTGGAGGGCACCTGGGACACGACGATGCACATGGGCGGGAAGGACGAGAAGGGCACGACCGTCTACAAGATGGACCTGAACGGTTTCTGGCTGAGCAGCACGATGGAGTGCAAGATCGAGGGGTTCGCGTTCACCGGCAAGGGGTGGGACGGGTACTGCCCGATCAAGAAGAAGTACGTGAGCATCTGGACGGACAGCATGGGGCCATCGCCGGTGCTGATGGAAGGCACCTACGACGCCGACAAAAAGACGTTGACGATGAGCGGCGAGGGGCCGGGCATGGACG
>JANNDF010000518.1:0-3664 GCA_031387445.1 Planctomycetia bacterium | reverse complement strand
CGAATCAGCGGGCTGACGCCCGCCGCTCGCCAATCTTCACTCCCCGTCCTTCTTCACTTCCGGCTTCTTCTCCGGCTCCTTGCCCACGATCGGCTTCAGCTCCCGCACCCAGATGTTGCGGAACCGCGTCGGGTTGTTGTGGTTCTGCAACCGGAACGGCGCCGTCGCGGCGTGCTTCACATACTTCGCCGGCTGGTCGTAGTAGGTGCCCCCCTTCAGCTCGAAGTGGTTCTGGACGCACACCCCGTTCTGCATCACCGTGCAGACGGCCGGCTTCGTCACCTTGCCGTCCGCGTCGAACCGCGGGGTCTCGAACAGGATGTCGTAGGTCTGCCACTCGCCCGGCTTGCGGCAGGCGTTCACCATCGGCGGCTGCTGCTTGTACAGGCTGCCGCACTGCCCGTCGAAGTACGTCTTGTTCTCGTAGCTGTCGAGGATCTGCACCTCGTACCGGCCCATGATGTACACCCCGCTGTTCCCGCGGGCCTGGCCGGTCTGCTTCGGGTCCACCTTCTCCGGGGTGGCGAATTCGACGTGCAGTTGCATGTCGCCGTAGCTCTCCTTGCTCTCGATGTCCGTCGCCTTCACCGTCGCCCACCCGTTCTTCTCGTCCACCTCCCACTTGTCCCCGTTCTTGAAGTTGGCCGTGAGGGTGGCCGCCGTCCCGTCGAACAGCACCTTCGCGTCCGACGGGGCACCGCCCGGTTTCTCGACCGGGGCTGGGGTGACGACCGGCGGCTCGGGGAACTCGATCCCGCTCTTGTACTCCCGCTGGGCGAGTAAAACGCTGACCCCGCCGAACACCACCGCGGCGGCCGCGGCCAGCACCAGTTTGTTTCGCAGCGACATGGTGAACACCTTTCCTGTGAGAGAGGCCCGATGCGGGCACGGTACGGGAGTGATTGTGCCAATCCGCCCGCCCGTTGGCAAACGGTTCCGCCGGCTGGTACCATCTTCTCATCCCGCTCGGAGGTGGCGTCATGGCCCGGCTGCTCGGCGTGCTGGCGGTGTTGATCGTGGTGTCGTCGGTTCCCGCCGCTCCGGTGCCGAAGGCGGTCAAGAAGAAGTCGCCGGACGTGACCGGCACGACGTGGGTGAGCGACGAGAACGAGGTGAAACTGGGCGTGATCGAGTACACCTTCCAGGAGGGCGGCAAGCTGAGCTGGCACCAGCAGGGGAAGAACGACGTGTCCACCTCCGGCAGTTGGAAGCAGGAGGGCGAGCACCTGTACTGGGAGGTGAACCAGAAGTATGTGGACTACAACGTGACCTTCAAGGACGGGCAGTTCGAGGGCGGGGCGCTGAACAAGACGAAACTGCGGTGGGCGATCACCCTCAAGCCGAAGGAGGGGAAGTAAACCACATTAGCGCAGGTCCAGCGTCCGGCATGTGTCCTCGTAACTCGCATCCAGTTCCAAATTCACGAACAGGTCGTCGTGCAACCAGAGCGGGAGTGTGGGGAGCGGTCGGCCGACGGCGAGCGGGTGGAACCACGATTCGAACCGGCGATCAGGCCGCAGGCCGAAAATGCGGCAGGTGACGGCGGACATTGCCGGCGGGTCGTCGCCGAGCGCCGGGTCGGTGTGTCCGATCACGCCGAGTGTCTCGGCGTACAGGCTGAAGTGGCTGTTCCCCACCACGTCGACCACGCTTACACTCACCCCATCGCGGATCAGGTCGGCCACCTTCTCGGCGAACGACCGCCGACTCGCCGGGCGATCCTTGTTCCGCGGGCTGACCAGTTCCACCGCCGCCACCAGAATCCGACCCGGTGCGTACACCCTCACCGAGAGTTCGTCGGACTCAGTCAGCCGCGTCGCCACGCTCAGAGTCGGGGGTGGGGCGGTCAGGAGCGCCGACTCGCTCCGCGGGTCGGGGCGGGGGTGCCCGTTGGTTCCGGCCGGGCGGCGGTCGAGGGTGCCCACGTCGATTTCGTAATCGGTACCGAGTTGGACTCGGGGTTCGGCCCGATACCCTTCCGGAAGAAGTGGCTTGAGCCGCAGGATCATCATCGTCGGCCAGATGGCGTGAAACCCCGACCACGGTTCGGCCGAGAGGAGCGGTTCGTGGAAGTGGTCGCGGAGCGGCATCGCAATTCCTCCTGACGGCGAAATTGTACCCCGCCCCGCGCCCGTGACACCTCACTCCTTGGCCAGCGACACGCAGATCACCTGCTTGTCGTTGCGGGCGTACAGCTTCTTGCCGGCGAACGCCGGGTGCGCCCACGTCACCTTGCGCCCCATGCTGTTCTGCGTCGGCTCGATCAGCTTCGTTCGAGAGGTCTCGTTGTACCCCTTCGCACTCAGCTTGAGGGTACACAGGTCGCCGGTGTCGGTCAGGCACCACACCGTCTCGCCGTTCTGCACCCACGACGCCGACCCGAACACCGCCTCCTTCCCGCCGAGCAGCGTCTCGTCCTCCCACACCACCTGACCCGTGTCCGCCTTCAGGCACTTCATCTGCCCCTTCATGCACAGCCCGTACAGGTGCCCGTCGTGCACCAGCAGGCTGGTCATGATGGTGTTCACCGTGTCCGGGTCTTTCGGGTAGTTCTTCTCCGCCCGCCACACGACGTCCGCCGCCGGCTTGTCCTTGCCCAACTTCAGAGCAAGCGCCCCGTGGTAGTAGTTGGACACGTACACCATGTCGCCGACGACCTTCGGCATGGCGATGCACACGCCCGGCCGCTGCACTTCCGTGCCCTTCGCCGGGTGCTCGTGCCGCCAGTATTCCTCGCCGGTCGCAGGGTCGAGCGACGCGATGTACTCGCTCAGCCACACCAGCAGTTGCCGCTTGCCGCCGGCGGTCACGATCACCGGCGGGCTGTAGCACACCTCCCGCGTGCTGAGCACCGCCCACTTCGTCTCGCCCGTTTTGGCGTCGAACGCCATCACCGCCTGCTTCTCACCACCCACCAGGGCGATCAACTTGTCGCCGTCGAGCAGCAGGTGGGCGGACCACCCCCACGCCGACTTCGGCGCCTTGAAGTCGGTCACGAAGTTCTTCGCCCAGACCTGTTTGCCGTCCTTCAGGCTCAGGCACTTCAGGTCGCCCATCGTGCCGAGGGTGAACACCACGTCGCCGGCGATCACCGGCGTCGTCCGCGGGCCGGACCCGTAGCTGACGTTCTTGTACTCGCAGTCGTACTCGTGGACCCACAGTTCACCGCCCTTCTCGGCGTCCAGGCAGACCACCCGCTCCTTGCCCTTCGAGCTGACCGGCTTCCGCCCGCCGTCGTCACCGATCTCGGCGTCGCTCGCACGGTCCATCAGGATGACTTTCCCCTGGGCCACGGCCGGTCCGGTGTACCCGGCGCCGATCTTGGCCGTCCAGATCGGCTTCAACTCCTTCGGCAGCTTGTCGATGACGCCGGTTTCTTTCCACTGGCCGTCGCGGTTCGGCCCGAGCCACTGGGGCCAGTCGTCGGCGGTGGCGGTGGACGCGAGCAGACAGAACGTACACAGACTGAAGGCGACGGAACGAGGCAGCATCGTTTCGTCCTCCGGCGGGCGCGGGTCGGATGCACCGGGTTGGCCCGCAGTCCACGGTGCGATGTGGGCCGGGCAGCGTGCCGGCCGGGGCCGATTGTAACCCCACACGAGCCGCGACCGCCAGTGATGCCTTTCTGGAACCGCCGGCGTGAGCCGGCCGGGTGCGCACCCAG
>JANNDF010000901.1:0-4979 GCA_031387445.1 Planctomycetia bacterium | reverse complement strand
GGTCGGTAGAGTTGGGACCGGGGTCACAGACCCCGGCTACATAAGAGGTGTCACTTGGGCGGGGTGAACTGCCGCACGTCGGGCGTCACCGGCGCGCCCGGTCGCGCCTTCTGCAACCCGTTCACGATCACCACGTCGTCGGCCGTCAGCCCGCCCGCGATGGCCACCACCGACCGCACCACGCCCGGCGGGGGCACCTTGCCGTCTTTGCCCGGCTGGTCCGTGGTCAGCAGCCAGCGGGGCACCTTGGCGTCCGGCGGGGGCGCCCGCCACACCGTCGTCCCCACCTTCACTGACTGCTTGATCACCAGGTCGATCAGTTTGGTCGCGTCCTTCGGGTCGGGCACTTTTTTGACGACGAACACGAACCTCCCCTCCTGGCCGGTCATGAGCGCCTCCTCGGGGATGACCGGGAGGGGGCCGGGCGGCCCCAACGGCGCCCGCACGCGGGCGAACAGGCCGGGGTACAACATCCGCTTGCCGTCGGAACCGGCCGGGTTGGGCAGCCGCCCCCGCACCCGCACCGTCCCCGTGCCCGCGTCAATCCGGGTCTCGATGAAGTCGAGCACCCCAGTGTGCGGGTACCCGGCCTCGTTCGCCACGCCCACCAGCACAGGGCGGGTGGGCGGCGGTGCCGCCGCGGTCGCCCCGCCGCCCCGCTGGGGGTCCAGTGACTCACGGTCTCGTTCCGGGGCGTCGAAGTACACGTAAATGGGGTCGGTGCTGACGATGGTGGTGAGCAGGGTGTCGGCCGCCGTCCCGCCGACCAGGTTGCCGGGGGTGACGAGCGTGCGGCTGATGCGGCCGGCGATGGGCGATTTGATGTCGGTATAGCTGAGCTGCAACTCGGCCGAGCGGAGGGCGGCCTCGGCCGACCGCTTGTTCGCGGCCGCCACGTCCACCGCCGCCTTGTTCGCCGCCAGCACCGCCGTCGCCTTCGCCAGCTCGCTCTTGGTGGCGCTCTTGCCCAGGCTCTCCAGCCGGTCCATCTCGGACTGGGCCAGCAGCACCTGCGCGTCGGCGCTCGCCCCGTCGGCGACCGCGCGGGCGATGTCCGACTTGCTCCGGGACACCGCCGACTGGAACTCCCGCGGGTCGATCACATAAAGCGGATCACCCACCTTCACCTCATCCCCTTCCTTGAAGAACACCTTTTCCAGGAAGCCCTTCACCCGCGCGCGGATCTCGACCGTCTCCACCGCTTCCAGGTGGCCGTTGTAGTCGGAGTAGTTCTGCACGGGGATCACCGCCGGGCGGGCGACGGTGACGAGCGGCGGGGGCGGCGGGCCTTGCGGACCGGCCGGGCCGTCCGTGTGCGTCGGCTTGCACCCGACCGCCAGTCCGACGGCGAGGGCGGCACCCAGTACCGCCACACCGGCGGCGCGAGTGGGGGAAAGCGTCCGGGTCACGAGCGTCTCCAGCGGGCGAGCGGGGCGAGACGGGCTATCGCCATTTGTAGGCACCCACTCCGGAGCGACACCGCACCGATGATCAGGTACACACATTACCCGTGAACTTCACGCACCTTACGCGACCAGGAGTGGGCGGGGGCAGACCCCCGGTCTACAGTTCCAGAGGGTACGATGGGTGTTGAACCCGTTCCCGGAGGTGGTCATGACCCGTTTCGCCGTCGCCGTCGTGTGTGCCCTCTTCACCCTTTCGCCCGCCGAAGCCAAGCCGGGCAAGTTCAACAAGGCGCTCGCCCCCGGCGACGCCGCCCCCGAGTGGAAAGACTTGACCGGCACCGACGGCAAGAAGCACAGTTTCGCCGACTACAAGGACAAAGACGTGTTGGTGGTGGTGTTCACCTGCAACACCTGCCCGGTGGCCGAGAACTACGAAGACCGCCTGATCGCGTTCGCCAAGCAGTTCGCCGGCGACAAGGCCAAGGTGGGGTTCGTGGCCATCAACCCGAACACGGGCAAGGGCGACACGCTCGACGACATGACCAAGCGGGCGAAGAAGAAGGAGTTCCCGTTCGCCTACCTGTCGGACGCCACGCAAGAGGTGACGAAGAAGTACGGGGCCATGTACACGCCCGAGTTCTTCGTGCTGAACAAGGACCGCACGGTGGTGTACACCGGGGCGATGGACGACAAGGCCCCGCCCGGCGAGGCGAAGGTGATGCACCTGGAAGCGGCGGTGACGGCGGTGTTGGCGGGCAAGAAGGTGGAGACGACCGAGACGAGCGCCGCCGCCGGGTGCAAGATCAAGCCGAAGGCGAAGACCGATGACGACGACAAGTAAGCGAATCGGCGAGCGGCGGCTGTGAGTCCACCGCTCGCCAAGTCACTTCCCGACGGGCACCAACTCCACCTTCCGCACGCTCAGCCCGTTCCCGTTCGCGTCACTCAGGTTCTGGAGGACGAACACGGCCGGGTAGTCGCGGGCGGCTTCCACCTCGAACGTCCGCGCCTCCCACTTGTCGCCGGTCGGCTCCAGGCGGAACGAGTACGGGCAGTCCACCCAGTTGCCCACCTCCCTCTCCCGCACGTCCAGTCGGCCGGTGGTGCCGGCGGTCGCCTTGTACTCCAACTTGAGCAGGTACGCCCCGCCGGCCGCCAGTGTGCCGCCCGGCTTCGTCTGGTACAGTTGCGCCGACGGCGTGCCCGACTTGTTCACCAGCGTCACCACCTTCGCCCCGCCCTCGTCGGCCGCCGTCAGTTCGGCGGTGGCGTCGGCCTCGAACGTGCTCGCCCACCAGCCCTGACTCGGTTCCACCCCCGCGTGTGGCACGGCAACGGTCGCGTCTTTGATCGTGGCGAAGTCGGCCGACACCGACACCAGGGGCACCGCCGGCAGGACGGGTTTGGGTTGGTCTGGGGTGCGGGCGGTTGTCTGCTCGTCCGCAGTCAGGTACACCCGCCGAATCCACACGAACCCGCCCGACGCCGTGTTCGGGCCGAAAGTCAACTGCGCCTTCGTCCCGGCCGGGCGGGTGAACGAGAACGTGACCGTCCGCCACTCCCCGGCGGTGTCGGCCAGGTCCACCCCGCCGATTTGCTTCCACTCGTCCATCGTCTGCACGGACGTGTACCCGCCGGTGCCACGGTCGGTGCGGTATTCCAACACGACCGAATACCGCTTGCCGTCGGTCACCGGGTCGGCGGGCAACTCGTGCGAACGGAAGGCCCACTGGGCGGCCTGCTTCTCGCCGGTGGCGGCCACCCCGATGACCCCGTCGGCCCCGTCGCGGCGGGCGACGAAGTCCCCCTTCCCGGCCTTGTCGTACACTTCGGCCGACCATCCGGGGGCGAGCGACCGCAGTTCCGGCGAGCCGTTCTGCTCGATGGTCTGATTGGTCTTCCGGAAGGCGGCCACCTTCGCCGCGTCGAACTCGTACACCGCCCGCGCCGACACGCCCGCGTCCGCCGGGAGCAGTTCCACCGAGCGGACGTAGATGGTGCCCTCGGCCGGCGACCCGTACCCCGGATTGACGGCCATCTCGTACCCCTTCCCGCCGGCCGGGCGGGTGAACGGGATGTCCACCGTCTTCCACTTGCCGCCAGTGGGGGGCAGTTTCGTCTCCGCGTACTTGGTGTACGGTTCGCCTTTCAACTCGTAGAAGGCGTGCCCCTCGCCGGTGCCGTCGAACAGGTAGGTGAGGCGGAGGGTGGCCCGCGTCCCCTCCGGCAGGCGGGTGAGGGTGTTCTCGGTGAAGAAGTGGATCTGGACCCCGGCCTTCCTGTTCGTTTGCTTCAGGCCGAAGGCGGTGGCCCCGTTCACCTCGGCGAGGCTGTACTCGCCCTCCGCGTCGCCGCTGAAGTGGTTGACGATCACCCCGGTCGGGAACTTCTGCCCGCCGATCGAGTTGAGCACCTTCCCTTTGCCGCTGCCGCCCACCTGTTCGACCGCCGGCGACAGGCCGGCGAAGTCGATTCTGGTGTAGGGCACCTGGAAGCCTGACGGCGAGGTCGGCCGGGTGGGTTGCGACTGACCGGGTGGCGTGTTGGGAGAGGTGGGGGGCGTCTGCCGGGCGGTGGCGGGTGCCCCGCCGCCGAGGGCGAAGGCGACTGCCGCAATCACCCCGCCGACCACGGTCAGCAGGCCGATTGCGGCGACAATCAGCACCGCCGGCCGCTTCCACAGTGGGCGGGGTTCGGCCGCAAAGGTGGCCGGCCGCGAACCCGACCCGGCCCGACCGATCGGTAACGTCTGCCCGCTGCCGCCCGGCCGCGGGGTGTCGAGGACGATGTTGCCGGAGGTGGGCACCGGCAGCCACGGGCCGAGGGCGTCGATCACGTCGGCGGCCGACTGGAACCGCTCGCTCGGCCGCTTGGCCATCATCTTGGAGACGACGTCCGACAGGGCTTGAGGCACCCGCCCGCTCAGCTTGAGGGCCACGCTCGGCGGCTCTTTCAACTGGTGCTGCATCAGCTTTTGGGCGGTGGTGCCCTTGAACGGCGGAAAGCCGGCCACCAGCGCGTAAAAGGTGGCCCCGAGGCTGTAAATGTCGCTCCGCTCGTCGAGCGGCTGGTTCATCGCCTGCTCGGGCGACAGGTAGTCCACCGTGCCGGCGATGTCCCCTTCGGCCAGGGTGGCGGTCAGGTTGTCACCCGGATCGGTGAACGACCGGGCCAGGCCCATGTCCAGGATTTTGATGCCCCCGCCCGGCTTGGTGAGCATCAGGTTGGCCGGCTTGATGTCGCGGTGGATGAACCCCTTCTCGTGCGCGTGGTGCAGGCCGGCGGCCGCCTGCGCCACATACTGCGCCGCCTGGGCGTAGTGCAGCGGACCGGTCTGCCCCATGAGCGACTGCAGGTCGTTCCCGTCCACGTACTCCATCACCAGGAAGTGGACGCCGTTGCCTTGCGAGATGTCGTGCAGGCGGACGATATTCGGGTGGTCGAGGGCGGCGGCGGCGCGGGCCTCGCGGTTGAACCGCTCCAGGCTGAGCCGGTCCTTCGCCTTATCCGGCGGCAGCACCTTCACCGCCACCTTGCGAGCGAGACTCGTGTGCTCGGCCAGGAACACCGTGC
>JANNDF010000900.1:0-1145 GCA_031387445.1 Planctomycetia bacterium | reverse complement strand
CCGCCTCGCGGCAAACCGGGTTATTCGACGGTCCAGATGTCTTCGGCTTTGAACAGGTCGGCGACGGTGCCCGGCCCCTTCTTGGCGATGTCCGCTTCGATGGCCTTGCCGAGCAGTTCCTCGTAGCACGGGCGGCGGACGTTGCGGTACAGGCCCACCACCTCCGGGAACTCCGGCCCGACCATGCGGCTGTACATCGTGGCGATGGTCTGGTCCACCAGCGTCTCGTCGTGAATCAGCAGGTCGTCCGGCCCGCAGTCCACGCCCACCTTCACCACTTCCGGCCGAAGGCCATTCAGGCGAATCCCCTTGTCGCGGTTCTTGCCGAAGATGAGCGGCTTGCCGTGCTCCAGGTAGAGCAGGTTGTCGGCCTTCACGCTCTTGTCGGTGGCGTACTCGAACACGCCGTCGTTGAAGATCTTGCAGTTCTGGTAAATCTCGACGAACGCCGTGCCCTTGTGGGCGGCGGCCTTTTGCAGCGTCGCGGTCAGGTGCTGCACGTCCACGTCGATGGTGCGGGCAACGAACGTGGCCTCGGCGGCCAGGGCGATGGTGAGCGGGCGGGCGGGCGACTCCATCGACCCGGTCGGGCTGGTCTTGGTCTTCGTCCCCATGCGGCTGGTGGGCGAGTACTGCCCCTTCGTCAGCCCGTAAATCTCGTTGTTGAAGAGCAGGATCTTGATGTCCACGTTCCGCCGCAGGACGTGCATCAGGTGGTTGCCGCCGATGCTCAGGCCGTCGCCGTCGCCGGTCACCATCCAGACTTGCAGGTCGGGGTTGGCCAGCCGCAGGCCGGTGGCGAACGCCGGGGCGCGGCCGTGGATGGTGTGGAACCCGTAGGTGTTCATGTAGTACGGGAAGCGGCTGGAGCAGCCGATGCCGGACACGAACACCAGGTTCTCTTTCTTGACGCTCGGGGTGGCGAGCGCCTTCTTCATCTGGGCCAGGATGCTGTAGTCCCCGCAGCCGGGGCACCAGCGGACTTCTTGATCCGTCGTGAGATCCTTCGTCGAGAGAGTCGGGAGTGCTGTCGCAGCCATTGGGATATTGGGTGTGGGAGGGTGTGTTGGGTTTGGGGCGAGCGGGGGGCGTCAGCCCCCTGGTTGTGTTGCCACGCGAGATACCAGGGGGCGTCAGCCCCCTGG
>JANNDF010000898.1:0-11048 GCA_031387445.1 Planctomycetia bacterium | reverse complement strand
ACGGGTCAAATTGCAATCCCGGTCAGCGTCGCCAGCCCGCCGAGCAACAGGTCGATCAGTTTGATGCCGATGAACGGGGCGATCACCCCGCCCAGCCCCCACACCAGCAGGTTCCGCCGCAGCAGGGCGTCGGCCCCGGCGGGGCGGTACGTCACCCCCTTCAAAGCGATGGGGATGAGCATGGGGATGATGACGGCGTTGAAGATGACCGCACTCAGGATGGCCGAGGTGGGCGAGTGCAGGTGCATGAAGTCGAGCGTCTTCAACTGCGGCAGCGTGCCGGCGAACATGGCCGGGATGACGCAGAAGTACTTCGCCACGTCGTTGCTGATGCTGAACGTGGTGAGCGCCCCGCGGGTCATGAGCAGTTGCTTGCCGACCTCCACCACCTCGATCAGCTTGGTCGGGTCGCTGTCCAGGTCCACCATGTTGCCGGCTTCTTTCGCCGCCTGCGTGCCGCTGTTCATGGCCACGCCCACGTCCGCCTGGGCGAGCGCCGGGGCGTCGTTCGTGCCGTCGCCCATCATGGCCACCAGTTTGCCGGCCGCCTGCTCCTTGCGGATGTACGCCAGCTTCGCCTCCGGGGTGGCCTCGGCGATGTAGTCGTCCACCCCGGCTTGCTCGGCGATGCTCTTCGCCGTCAGCGGGTTGTCGCCCGTCACCATCACGGTGCGAAGGCCCATCTTCCGCAGACGGTCGAACCGCACGCGGATGCCCGGCTTGAGGATGTCTTCGAGCACCACCATGCCGGCGATGCGGTTGCCCTCGCACACCAGCAGCGGGGTGGCCCCCTGGCTGGCGGCCGCGTTCACCTGCTCGTCGAGCAACAGCGGGAGCGACCCGCCGTGGGCGGTCGCGTACTTCCGCACGGCGTCGCTGGCCCCCTTGCGGATCGGCTCCCGGCCGGGCATGTCCACCCCACTCATTCGGGTCTGAGCGGTGAACGGCACGAACGTCGCACTGGTCGGCGGTTCGGCGGAACCGGCCGTCACCCCCGGCGTCTGGCGGTACAATTCGACGACGCTGCGGCCTTCGGGCGTCTCATCGGACGCCGACGCGACCGCTGCCAATCGGCCCACGTCCACCGCGCTGTATTCGCCGAACGGCACGAACCGCGTCGCCCGCCGGTTGCCCATCGTGATGGTGCCGGTCTTGTCCAGCAGTAGCGTGTCCACGTCGCCGGCCACCTCCACCGCCTTCCCGCTCTTGGCGATGATGTTCGCCCGCAGCGCCCGGTCCATGCCGGCGATGCCGATGGCGGCCAGCAGCGCGCCGATGGTGGTCGGGATGAGGCAGACCAGCAGGGCCACCAGCGTGGGGATGTCGGTGCCCAGGCCGGTGTTGCCGGTGTAGTCCTCGGCGTGTTTGGCGAACGGCCACAGGGTGGCGGTGACGACCAGGAACACGAGGGTGAACGCGGCCAGCACGAGGCTGAGGGCGATCTCGTTCGGCGTCCGCTGCCGCACCGCCCCTTCCACCAGGGCGATCATGCGGTCGAGGAACGACTCGCCGGGTTTGGCCGTCACCCGCACCAGAATGGCGTCGGACAGCACCCGCGTGCCGCCGGTGACACCCGAGCGGTCGCCACCAGACTCCCGCACGACCGGGGCCGATTCGCCGGTGATGGCGGACTCGTCCACGCTCGCCACCCCTTCCACGATCTCGCCGTCGGCCGGGATGAACTCGCCCGCTTCGACCAGCACCAGGTCTCCCGACTGGAGTTTCGTGGACGGCACCCGTTCGATCACCGAGTCGGCGTTCCGCAGGGTGTGGGCGAGGAACCCGGCCGGCACCTTTGACGTGTCGGCGATGAGCAACCGGCGGGCGTTGGTGGACACCTTCGCTTTCCGCAGGCTGTCGGCCTGGGCCTTGCCGCGAGCTTCCGCCAACGCCTCGGCGAAGTTGGCGAACAGCAGCGTGAACACAAGCCACACGTCGAGCACGATCAGATACAAGCTCGGCTGAAGCACCGTGTACGCGATGCACAGGACCGTGCCCACCTCGACGGTGAACATGACCGGGTTCTTCCACATCAGGTCCGGGCGGAGCATGATGACGGAGCGGACCGCGGCGGCCTTGAGCAGCGGCGCGGCGAACAGGCTCTGCTTCTGGGTCGCCCGGCGGGCGGCCTTGGCCTGCTGGTATTCGTCTGCGGTGGTGGACATGGCAGTTGGGTTCGGGTGTGGGTTGGGCGAGCGGCCCGCGTGAGCGGGCTGGTGTTCGGTCGGTTAGCACCAGGGGGCTAACGCCCCCCGCTCGCCAGTTGCAGGTGCTCGGCGACCGGCCCCAGGGCGGCCACCGGCAGGAACAGCAGTGCCCCGACCAGCACGACGGTGCCGACCAGCACGACGCCGAACGTCGGCGTGTCCGTCCGCAGGGTGCCGGTGGTGAACGGCGTCGGCTTTTTGGCGGCCAGACTGCCGGCCAGGGCGAGCGGGGCGATGATGGGCACGAACCGGCCGAGCAGCATGACCAGCCCGGTGCTGATGTCCCACACCACCGCCCGGCCGACCGCCTCGGCCTTCTCCGGGTCGCGGGCGTCGTCCGCTGTGCCGACCGTGTCGGCCAGCCCCTCGAAGCCGCTGCCGTTGTTCGCGCTCGCCGAGGTGAACTCGTACAGCACTTCACTCATCCCGTGCGGGCCGGGGTTGTTCGTCGCCCCGATGCCCCAGTCGCTCACCACCCCCACGCCGGCCGGCAGCAGCACGAGCAGCGGGTGAACCAGCAGGGCGAGCATGGCCAGCTTGATCTCGCGGGCTTCCACCTTCTTGCCCAGGTATTCCGGCGTGCGGCCGACCATCAGCCCGCTGAGGAACACGCCCACGACGAGGTACACCAGGAAGTTGACCAGGCCGACGCCCACCCCGCCGAAGATGCAGTTCAGCCACATGCCCGAGAGCGGGGTCAAGCCGGCCAGCGGGTTCAGGCTGTCGTGCATGCAGTTCACGCTGCCGTTGCTGGTGCAGGTGGTGGCCGCCGCCCACGTCGGCCCGGCACTCGGTCCGAATCGCAGTTCCTTGCCTTCGAGGTTGCCGGTGGTCTGATCGACGGGCAGTCCATTCAAGCCGGGGTTCGGGGCGAGCGTGTCGGTGGCCACACCCCAAACGGTGAACCCGACCAGGAACAGCGTCATCACGGCGAAGATCACCGCCGCCTGTCGCGGCTGACGCAGCATCCGCCCGAACATCACTACGCACGCCATCGGCACCAGCAGAATGCTCACGCACTCCACGATGTTGGTGAATGCCGACGGGTTCTCGAGCGGGTGGGCGCTGTTCGTGCCGAAGAAGCCGCCGCCGTTCGTGCCCAGTTGCTTCACCGCCACGATGGCCGCCACCGGCCCGCGGGCGATGGTCTGCTCGCCGCCGTCGAGCGTCGTCACCGTCTCCGCCCCGGCGAGGGTCATCGGCACCCCGCCGGCCAGCAGGAGCAGAGCAATCACCAGGCTGAGCGGGAGCATGACGTAAGCGACCCCGCGCCACAGGTCGAGGGCGAAGTTGCCCATGTGCCGGTCGCCACGCAACCCGCGGACGACTGCGAGCAGGGCACCCAGGCCGATGGCCGGGCCGACGAACTGTTTCCAGCCGATGAAGCACAACTGGCTGAAGTAGCTCAGATGCACTTCGCCGGAGTAGTGCTGCAAGTTGGTGTTCGTCAGGAACGACGCGGCGGTGTTGAACACCGTCGTCGGTGCGAGGGCCGGCTTGTTGTCCGGGTTCAGCGGCAGCACGTGCTGAAACGCCAGGATGGTGAACCCGATGACGAACACGCCCCCGTTGAACCCCACGAGCGAGAAGGCGTAGGCCTTCCACGACTGCGGGCCGCTGTCGAGCAGCCGCTCCAGCCGGTTGGCGGCCGGGCGGTCGAGCAGCCGGGCCATCAGCCGGCCGAGCGGGACCGACAGCCCGACCGACACGAGCAGGATCAGAACCGGCAACACCCAGATCATCGAAGAAGACTCCGGATGTGTTCTGCTCGCACCGCGAGCGGTCTTTTGGACCCGCTCGCGGAGCGAGCAGAACACTGAAGAAGCGTTAGAACCACTCCGGCCGCAGGAGCGCGAGAAGGAGGTAGACCAGCAACAGCACGACGACGCCGGCAGTGACCCAGAGCATGGGAAGATCTCCAGACGAGCCGCGACCGTGAGGGAGCGGGGGCAGGGAATCGTTTCCGCTTCCTCGCGGTCGCGGCTCGTCAAACCTTGTCGCAGAACCACACGAACCCGGCGATCAGGCCGACCATCAGCAGCCCCAGTCCGAGCATCGTCAGCAGGCCTGTCGGGTCCATGTTCGCTCCTGGCACGCGAGTTGATGCGTCCCCCAAAGCAGCCGTCGTGCCGGGCGAAGGGGAATGGCTCGTCCCCCTGAAATCGCAGGGTTTCCGAGCGGGGCCAGTGGGTGCGACGGCCCGGATCGTGCATAATGCCAGACGCCGACCGTGCGAAATGCGAGGCCGCCATGAAGGTACTGCTGGTGGAAGACGACGCCCCGCTGCGGCGGACGCTCCGCGTCACGCTCGAAGCGCTCGGCCACACGGTCAGCGAAGCGGCGACCGGTGAAACGGCCGTCGGTCTGCTCACCCGCACGCCGCACGAAGTGGCGCTCGTAGACGTGAAACTCGGCCGGGCGTCCGGCATTGTGCTCATGACCGAGTTGAAGCAGACGCAACCGGGACTGGTGGTGGTGCTGATGACGGCGTACGCCACCGTCGAGACGGCGGTCGAGGCACTCCGCGGCGGGGCCTACGACTTCCTCACCAAGCCGTTCACCCCGAAGCAACTGGCCATCGCTCTGGATCGCGTGGCCGAGGTGCAGAGCCTCCGCACTGAAGTGGCGGGGCTGAAGGCGGAGCTGGCGGCGGTCCGTCCGGAGGAGGTGCCGACCGCCGACCCCGCCTTCGCCAAACTGCTGGAGCAAGTGCGGAAGGCGTCGAAGGCGGACGCGACCATCTTGCTCCGCGGGGAGAGCGGGGCGGGTAAGGGGGTGATGGCCAAGCGGGTTCACGCCGAGAGCGGGCGAGCGAAGGGGCCGTTCGTCACAGTGTCGTGTCCGAGCCTGTCAGCCGAACTGTTGGAGAGCGAACTGTTCGGCCACGCACAGGGGGCGTTCACGGGAGCGTTGAAGGAGACGCACGGCAAGGTGGCGGCGGCCGACCGCGGCACCCTATTCCTCGACGAGATCGGGGATCTGCCCCTGCCGCTCCAACCGAAGCTGCTGCGGTTCCTGCAAGAGCGGGAGTACGAGCGGGTGGGCGAGACCCGCACCCGCACCGCCGACGTGCGGGTGATCGCTGCCACCAACCGCGACTTGAAAGCGGACGTGACCGCCGGCCGGTTCCGCGAAGACCTGCTCTTCCGCCTGGAGGTGATCGAGTTCACCCTGCCGCCGCTCCGCACCCGCCCGTCCGACATCCTCCCCCTCGCTCATTCCTCACTCGCCGGGTTCGCCGCCCAGATGGGGAAGAAGTTGATCGGCTTCGACCCGGCGGCCGAGCAACTGCTGCTCAGCTACCGCTGGCCGGGCAACCTGCGGGAACTCCGCAACGCCTGCGAACGGGCGGCGCTCCTGTGCGACGGCCCGCGGGTGACGCCCGACGACCTGCCGGATCGGTTGCGGGACCGGAGCACCCCACCGCCGGCATCCACGGCACCCGTCCAACTCCGCACCCTCGACGAGGTCGAAGCCGAGCACATCACCCGCGTGCTCGCCGCCACGCCGTCGCTCGAAGAGGCCGCGGTCGTCCTCGGCATCGACCCCAGCACCCTGTACCGAAAACGCAAGAAGTTCGGCCAATGACTCTGTCCCTTCGCACCCGATTGTTGCTCACCGTCGCCCCCCTGGTGGCGCTCATCGCCGCCGTCGGCATCGCCGGGGTGTTCCTGTTGAACAACCTCGGACGGCGATCCGAAGAGATCATCCGCGAGAACTACGTCAGCCTGGAACTGATGACCGACCTGGCCGCCCAACTCGCCGGTGCCGAGCGAATGGTGCTCACCGCTCAGAGCGGGGACGAGTGGCGTGTCGCCGTGGCCCACGAGCGGTTCCTCTTCTCCATCCGGCGGGCGCGAGAACTGTGCCGGAAGGAACTGGACAACCTGACGGTGCCCGGTGAGCGGGCGGCAGCGGCCGACCTGATGCTGGCAGTGGACGACTTGGAGCAGCGCGGTGAGAAACTGTTCGCCATGCCGGACACTGCCGCTCGGCGGGAGTATTACGAGCGGCCGGACACCGGGTACGCCGCCGGGATGACCGCTGCCATCGACCACCTGATGACCGTCCGCCACCTGAACGAGCAGGCCATGTACGACGCCGACCGCAAGGCGCGGGAAACTGCGGCGCGGTCGGCGTGGGTGCTCGGCGTGTCGTCCGCGGTGGCCGTGCTGCTCGCGGTCCTCGCCATCTGGTGGCTGAACCGCACGCTGCTCGGGCCGATCCGCACCGTCACCGCCGCGGCCACGGCCATCGGGCGGGGTGACCTGCAACAACTGGTGCCGGTCCTCACCCGCGACGAGGTGGGCCAACTGGCCGAGGCGTTCAACGGCATGGCGGCCAAACTGCGGGCGTACCGGCAGACCGAGGAGTACCAGCTCAACCGCGCCCGGCAGGCGGCCCAGGCGACGGTGGACGCCTTCCCCGACCCGGTGCTGGTGATCGACCCCGGCGGGCGGGTGGAGGTGGCGAACCCGGCCGCCGTGCGGCTGTTCGGCACCACGCCGGGGGCGGCCGTGTGGACGCCGCCCGACTCCCTGCGGGCGGTGCTGGCCGACGCCGCCCACGGGCAGCCGGTGTTGACCGAATCCTTCGACCAGGTGGTCACGTTCCAGACCGGCGGGGAGGAGCACAGCTATCTGCCGCAGGCCCGGCCGATCGCCGCGGCCGACGGCGAACCGCTCGGCGTGGCCGTGGTGCTGAACGACATCACCCGCTTCCGCCTGCTCGACCAGTTGAAGTCCGACTGGGTGGCGACGGTGAGCCACGAGTTGAAGACGCCGCTCAGCGGAGTGCAACTGGCCGTCCACGTGCTGCTCGACGAGGTGATCGGCCCGCTCACGCCGAAGCAGACGGAACTCCTGCTCGACGCCCGTGACAACGCCGACCGGCTGATGAAGCTGATTCACCAACTGCTCGCCCTGGCCAAGCTGGAAGACGACCGGCGGGCGTTCGAACTGACCCCGGCCGACCCGGCCGCACTGCTGCGGGCGGCCGCCGACGCCGTGGCCACCCGCGCCGAAGATAAGCACCTGACGCTGACCGTGGATGTGCCGGCCGACCTGCCGGCGGTGCGGGTGGACGCGGTGCGGTTCGGGCAGGCGCTGAACAACCTGCTCGACAACGCCGTCGCCCACACCCCGCCGGGCGGCTCCGTCACGCTGGCCGCCCGGTTCGCTGACAACGCCGTGTCACTGACCGTCGCCGACACCGGCGTCGGCATCCCGCCGGCCGACTTGCCGCACGTGTTCGAACGGTTCTTCCGGGTGAGCGGGCGGGACGCCCCCGGCACCGGGCTGGGCCTGGCCATCGTGCGGGAGGTGGTGGAGGGGCACGGCGGTCGCATCCGCTGCGAGAGCGCGGAAGGAAAGGGGACGATGTTCACCATCACGCTGCCGGCCGCACCGGGCGAACACGCATGACACCCTCTCCCCTTGAGGGAGAGGGTCGGCAGGGCGCAGCCTCCGCCGGGGAGAGGGGTGAGTAGCTTTTCAGCCCCCTCTCCCGGCTCGCTCCGCTCGCCACCCTCTCCCTCAAGGGGAGAGGGATTTGACGCTCGCCACCAGAGTTCGCCCATGACCCCCGACCGCCCGAACCCGGAGCAGTTCCTCCGACTCATCCGCGCCCAGCAGCGGGGGCGGTTGAAGATCTACCTTGGGTTCGCCCCCGGCGTGGGCAAGACGTTCGAGATGCTGCAAGAAGGGCGGCGGCTCAAAGAGCGGGGCGTGGACGTGGTCATCGGGGTGGTGGAGACGCACGGGCGGGCCGACACCGCCGCCCAACTGGGCGACCTGGAACGGGTGCCGCTCCGCCGCATCGAGTACCGCGGGGTCGCGCTCGACGAGATGGACCTGCCGGCCGTGCTGGCCCGCAAGCCGGCGGTGGCACTGGTGGACGAACTGGCCCACACGAACGCCCCCGGCGGGAAGAACGGCAAGCGGTATCAGGACGTGGAAGACCTGTTGCGGGCGGGCGTCCACGTCATCACCGCCATGAACATCCAGCACGTCGAGAGCCTGTACGACATCATCGAGCGGGCCACCGGGGTGAAGGTGAAGGAGCGGGTGCCCGACCACCTGCTGGCGACGGCGGATGAGATCGTGAACGTGGACGTGTCGGCCGAAGACCTGCAAGAGCGGTTGCGGCAGGGGAAGGTGTACCCCCCGGATCGGGCCGAGCGGGCGCTCGGCAACTTCTTCACCGGCGACAACCTGAGTCGGTTGCGGGAACTCGCACTGGAAGAGATGGCGTCGGTCCTCGACAAGCGGCGACAGAAGACCAGCACCCCGGCCGACACGGTCTCCGACCGGGTGATGGTCTGTTTCAGCTCCCGCGGGCCGAACGCCCACCGCCTATTACGGAAGGGGGCGCGGCTGGCAGACCGGTTCCACGCCCCGTGGTACGGGGTGTACGTCGGCACGCCGGGCGAACGGGACGACCGCATCGACGCCGCCACCCAGCGACAGGTGGCCGAGTCGCTCGCCCTGGCGCGGCAACTCGGCGGCGTGCCCCTGTCGTTCTCCGGCCCGACGTTCCCTGCCGCGGTGGCCGCGTTCGTCGCCGAGTACGGCATCACTCACGTCGTCCTCGGCCGCTCGCGCCGCCCGTGGTACCGCCGCTGGTTCGGCCAGTCCCCGCTGGACCGCCTGCTCACCGCCGTCCCGACCGTGGACGTCACCGTCGTGGACGTGAGGTGACGGCCCGCGAACCCGTCTGCCCCTTGCCCCCTCTGGCAGAAACCCTCACCGCCCCCGCCATCGGAGCGCGCCATGTCTGAACCGGTCGCCGTCATCCACTTCTACAGCACCACCGGCGAGTACGGCTGCTTCTCCAACTTCAGCCGGCACGCGGTGTTCCTGAAGGGTAAGCGGTGGCCGACGAGCGAGCACTACTTCCAGGCCCAGAAGTTCGCCGGCGAACCGGACGAGGAGGAAGTCCGGCGGGCCAACAAACCCAGTCTTGCCGCCAACATCGGCCGCGACCGGAAACGCCCGCTGCGTCGGGACTGGGAGAAGGTGAAGGAGCGGGTGATGTTGGAGGCACTGCGGGCGAAGTTCACCCAGCACGAGGAGTTGAAGGCGGTGCTACTCGGCACCGGCGATGCGGTGCTGGTGGAGCACACCGCCAACGACAGCTACTGGGGCGACGGCGGCGACGGGTCGGGGAAGAACCGCCTCGGCCTGCTCCTCATGCAGGTGCGGGCGGAGCTGGCCGCGGGGTGAGCCGATTGCCTCGTGCGGCGGGTCGTCGCGGTGGTCGGCGGTGTTCGTCCTCCCGACTGTCGGAACGGCCGCTGCGTTCCCCGCTCGATCCGCCTTACAAAATGGGAACTGGCTCACGCTCGGCGAGCGGCGGGCCAGAATCACCCGCAATCGTGACACCGCACTCATTTTTCTCATTGACACGCACGCCGCGTGCTGGCACATTCAATTCACGTTCCGGTGTTCGTCCGCCGGGGCGCCCCGCCTCACCCCACTTTCCCGTTCCGAGGTCCGCCCGTGTTCCAGATCACCGGGGCCGCCCAGCGGTTCTGTGACGGCGTCAGCCGCCGCAACTTCCTCCAGGTCGGCACATTCGGTGCCGGGCTGACGCTCGCCGGTGCCCTGCGGCTCCAGGCCGCCGCCACCAAGAAGGACAGTTCGCCTGGCACGCCGACCAAGCTGAAGTCGGCCATCTTTGTGTACCTTGGCGGCGGGCCGAGCCACATGGACATGTACGACCCGAAGCCGGACGCCCCGGCCGAGTACCGCGGCGAGTTCGCCGCCATCGACACGAACGTCCGCGGGGTGCAACTGAGCGAACACTTCCCGATGCAGGCGAAGATGTTCGACAAGCTGTCGGTGGTGCGGAGCCTGATCAGCGCCGACGAGCACTCGGACAGCCTGGTGACGACCGGGTACACCGACCGCGCGAACGTGATCGGCAACCACCCCAGCTTCGGGGCGGTGGTGAGCAAAACCCGCGGCGACCAGAGCGGGGCCGTGCCGCCGTTCGTGTCTCTGCGGGGGATGAGCCGCGGCACCGAGCCGGGGTTCCTGGGTGTGGCGCACCGACCGTTCACCCCGAGCGGGCCGGGGAACGCCAACCTGAAGCTGGCGCAGGGCGTGTCGGCCGACCGCCTGGACGACCGCAAGGCGCTGCTCGGCTCGTTCGACGACCTGCGGCGGGACGTGGACGCCACGGGCACCATGAAGGGGATGGACAGCTACACCGAGAAGGCCATCGACATGGTGACCGGCGGGGTGGTGCGGACCGCCCTGGACATCAAGAAGGAAGACGCCAAGACGCTGGAACGGTACAAGGGCGTGGAGCAGTTCCTGACGGCCCGCCGGCTGGTGGAAGCCGGGGTCGGATTCGTGACGCTGAGTTACGGCGGGTGGGACACGCACAGCGACAACTTCAAGACGCTGAAGAAGCAACTGCCGGTGCTCGACCGCGCCATCGCCAACCTGATCCAGGACCTGCACGACAAGGGGATGGGCGAGGACGTGGTGCTGATGGTGGCGGGCGAGTTCGGTCGCACGCCGAAGGTGAACATGAACGCCGGCCGCGACCACTGGAGTCCGGTGATGAGCGCGCTGGTGGCAGGCGGCGGGCTGAAGATGGGGCAGGCGGTGGGTGCCAGCACCGCCCGCGGCGAGCGGCCGAAGGACAACCCCGTCACGGTGCCGCAACTGCTCTCCACGATCTACCGCGCCATAGGCATAGATCCGAGCCAGACGTTCCCGAACGGCAGCGGCCGTCCGATGTACGTGCTCGACGACCGCGACGCGGTGAAAGAACTGGTGGGGTAATGTTTGTGTAGCCGCGAGGCAACGCCGAGCGCGTCGAACTCTGACG
>JANNDF010000447.1:0-2739 GCA_031387445.1 Planctomycetia bacterium | reverse complement strand
GGGGGCGATTTGCGGTTTTTGTGCACCCGCGGGCGTGCGCGGGCCGGGTGCCCACCACCCAGCCCGCTCACGCCGGCGGTTCCAGGGGTTGCGCCGCCCGCCGCGGTTCGCGGTTCCCGTGCGGCCGGCGGTCGGGTATGCTGAACCCACGCCCGATGCGAGGATCGCCGATGCGGACCGTCGCCCTGTCACTTTTACTGCTCGGCTCCAGCGTTCCGCTGTCCGCCGCCCCTGTCCCGAAGAAGGTCAAAGCGCCCGACTACTACCCGGCCACCGTCGGCACCAAGTGGGTGTACGCCCACGAGGACGGCACCAACGAGCACACCCGCGAGGTGACCGCCAGCGCCACCAAGGACGGCGTGACCGAGTTCACCATCACCTGGAAGGAAGGCGACAGTACCCAACTGTGGGAGATGAAGAAGGACGCCACCGGGGTGCACCGCATCAAGCAGGACGGCCTCGCGTTCGACCCGCCGCACAAGCTGTTCGAGCCGAAGATGGCGGCCGGCGACGAGTGGACGAGCGAGTACACCTTCGGCGGCGTGCGGGGCTACAAGTACTCCCGCACGGTGGGCAAACCGGAGGCGGTGAAGGCGCCGGCCGGCGAGTACACCGCCCTGCCCATAGTCAGCCGCAACCTCCGCACGGATGGCGACGAGACGACCCTGTGGTACGCCGACGGGGTCGGGCTGGTGAAACTGGAACACAAAGGGGGCACGCCCGTCGTCCTCCGCGAGTTCACCGCCGGCAAGTAATAGGGTGGCCGGCTCTCCCCGAGAGCCGGTTCCAACGCCGCTCTCGGCGAGAGCGGCCCACCCTCACAGACCAGGACTGACCTCCATGACCCGATCCGCCGTCACACTGCTCGCCCTGCTGTCGGTCGCACTGGCCGTCGCCGCCCCGGTGCCGAAGGCGCTCAAGAAGGCCGAACCGGACTGGATGCCCCTGCACGCCGGCAACAAGTGGGAGTACGTGTCGGCCGACGACACCAGCACCACCACCGACACCCGCGAGATCACCGCCGCGGGCGAGAAGGACGGGGCGGCCACCGCCACCCAGCGGACGATCAACCTGACGCAGGAGTTCCGCAAGGACGCCGACGGGGTGGCGGTGGTGAAGACGAGCAACCGCGGGGAGACCAAGCCGCGGTACGTCGTCAAGCACAAGATGAAGGAAGGGGACACGTGGGAGAACGACCTGGGCGGGTACACGGAGGTCCGCACGGTCGGCAAGCCGGAGAAGATCAAGCTGCCGGCCGGCGAGTTCGAGGCGGTGCCGGTCAAGTTCCAGTACGTGCAGAACGGTGCCCCGTTCCAGACGGGCACGGTGTGGTACGCCGACAGCATCGGGCTGGTGCGGATCGACACCGAGGGCACCGCGAGCGAGGTGCTGAAGGCGTTCACCCCTGGGAAGAAGTAGGAAGTGGTCTGCTCGCTCCGCGAGCGGATGCCGGAACCCGCTCGCGGAGCGAGCAGAGCACAGCCAACAGAGGAGCCATCCCATGACCCGCTTCCGTTTCGCCCTGCTGCTGCTCGCCGCCGGCACGGCACTCGCCGCCCCGGTGCCGAAGGTGAAGGTGGCCGACCCGTTCCCGTACACCGTCGGCACCAAGTGGGAGTACATCCGCAACGAGGACGAGAAGCGGGTGTACGTCGAGGAGGTGACCGAATCGGCGGAGAAGGACGGGGTGCGGACCATCCGCGTGGACGTCGTCACCGACACCGGCGGGAAGATGTTCGAGCAGTACCAGTTGAAGAACGGCGAACTGCGGCTGATGGCCAGTACCAGCGGCGAGTACGGCGACGGCATGCTCATCCGCAAGGCGGGCATGAAGGAGGGCGACACCTGGGAGAACAAGTACACCCTCAACGGCAACGAGTACGTGGTGGAATGCACCGTCGGGAAGGAGGAGGAGTTGACCACCCCGGCGGGCAAGTACGCCGCCTTCCCCATCACTCGCAAGTACGTCCAGCCGAACGTCCGCGGCGAGACCACCTACTACTACGGCGACGGCGTTGGGCTGGTGAGGCAGACGACGAATGGCCGGCAGAACCAGGAACTGAAGGCGTACACCCGCGGCAAGTAGTGAGCGCCCGGGCGAGCGGCCCGCGTGAGCGGGCTGATTCGGGTGAACCACGGGTGTCAACCCGCGTGTGACTACCAATCGTGGGCTAACCGAGGATTCGACCCATGTCCCGCATCGCCGTCCTCGTCGCCCTGCTCGCCACCGGTGTCGCGGTCGCCGCCCCGGTGCCGAAGGTGAAGAAGGCCGACCTGTTCCCGCACGCCGTCGGCACCAAGTGGGAGTACACGCACAACGGGAACGCGAAGGACGTGTGGGTGGAGGAGGTGACGGACGTGAGCGAGAAGGACGGGGCGATCACGTTCCAGGTGGCCATCACCTCCGGCGGCGGGCAAATGCGAGCTGAGACGTACCGCCTGAAGGACGGTGAGTTGGTGCTCACCGCCACCGGGAACGGCGAGTTCGACCCGCCCATGCTCATCGGCAAGGCGGGAATGAAGGCGGGTGACGAGTGGGAGAGCAGCTACGGGTACGGCGGGAAGGGGGCCGGAACGACGGTGGACGTGACGCTGACGGTGGGCAAGGCGGAGGAGATCACCACCCCGGCCGGCACGTTCACCGCCACCCCGGTCGTCCGCACCACCAAAGGGCAACTCGGGAACGCGGCCACCACCTTCTGGTTCGCCGACGGGGTGGGCATGATCCGCCAGACCTCG
>JANNDF010000437.1:0-4375 GCA_031387445.1 Planctomycetia bacterium | reverse complement strand
CCCCCCCCCCCCCGCGCCCCCCCCCCCCCCCCGGCTCGCCAAGATCACCCCCGACCTTGCGGTTGGGGCCACACCCGTCGGCGTTAGTACATGTCGTCGTACCCGCCGCCGGCCTTCTTCTTCTCGCCGCCCTTCGGCGCGTCGGCCACCAGCGCGTCGCTGGTGAGCAGCAGGGTGGCCACGCTGGCCGCGTTCTGCAGGGCGCACCGCACCACCTTGGTCGGGTCGATGACGCCCTTCTTCACCATGTCGGTGTACTCGCCGGCGCGGGCGTCGTACCCGAAGTTCTGGTCCTTGCTCTTGAGCACCTCGGAGGCGATCACGTTGCCGTCCTCGCCGGCGTTCTCGCAGATCTGCTTGAGCGGCGACTTGCACGCCCGCACCACGATGCCGAACCCGATCTCCTCGTCGTGCGTCAGGCCGGTCGCCTTCAGCCCCTCGCTCGCCCGCAGCAGGGCCACCCCGCCGCCCGGCAGGATGCCTTCCTGGTTGGCCGCCCGCGTGGCGAACATGGCGTCTTCGACCCGCATCTTCTTCTCTTTCACTTCGCTCTCCGTCGCCCCGCCGACGTTGATCTTGGCGACGCCCCCTTGCAGCTTGGCGATCCGCTCGCTCAGCTTTTCCTTGTCGTAGTCCGACGTGCTCTTGTCCAGTTCCCGCTGAATCTGGGCGACGCGGGCCTTCACCGCCTCGTTCGCCTTCGTGCCGGTGATGATGACGGTGTTGTCCTTGTCGATCTTGATCTTCTTCGCCTTGCCCAGGTCTTCCAGTTCCACCTTCTCCAGTTGCGTGCCCAGGTCCTCGAAGATGGCCTTCCCGCCGGTCAGGATGGCGATGTCTTCGAGCAGCGCCTTGCGGCGGTCGCCGTACCCCGGCGCCTTCACCGCGGCCACGCGGAAGTTCGGGTTCCGCATCTTGTTCACCACCAGGGTGGCGAGCGCCTCGCCGTCCACGTCCTCGGCGATGATGACGAGCGGCTTGCCCTGGCCGAGCACTTTTTCGAGCACCGGGATCAGGTCGCGGCTGTTGCTGATCTTCTTCTCGTGGATGAGCAGGTAGGCGTCGTCCAGGGTGGCTTCCATCGCTTCGAAGTCGGTGACGAAGTACGGCGACAGGTAGCCGCGGTCGAACTGCATCCCCTCCACGAACTCGTGGTCGGTGTCCATCGACTTGCCTTCTTCCACCGTGATGACGCCGTCCTTGCCCACCTTGTGCATCGCCTCGGCGATGATCTTGCCGATCTTCTCGTCCCCGTTGGCGGCCACGGTGGCCACGCTCTCCAGCATGCCCTTCTTGCCGTCCACCAGGATGGACATGGCCGTCAGCTTGGCGGTGATCGCCTCGACCGCCTTCTCCATCCCGCGCTTCATGAGCATCGGGTTGGTGCCGGCGACGACCGCCCGCAGCCCCTCGTTGAAGATGGCTTCGGCCAGCACGGTGGCGGTGGTGGTGCCGTCACCCGCCACGTCGCTCGTCTTGCTCGCCACTTCCCTCACCATCCGAGCGCCCATGTTCTCGTAGTGGTCGGGCAGCTCGATCTCCTTCGCCACGGTCACGCCGTCTTTGGTGACGGTCGGCGAGCCGAACGACTTCTGAATGATGACGTTCCGGCCCTTCGGCCCGAGCGTGACCTTGACGGCTTTCGCCAGCTTGGCGATGCCGCGCTTCATGGCTTCGCGGGCTTCCTGGTCGAACGCGATCTGCTTGGCGCTCATCGAAACTCCGGGTGGATGGCCGGGGCCGAAGGTCGGCCGCGGCGAGGGGTCGGGTGAGGTTGTTAGTGCAACCGGGGGGTACAGGCTCGAACCACGAGATCACGCCCTCCGGCCGCGCTCACCGCGATGTTTCGGGACCTGGCGAGCCGTGCTCCGTCAAGAGCCGGTTGGTGTGTGAACCGGCGACTCACGCCGCTCGGCTCGCCCGAGGCATTAACCGACCACCGCCATCACGTCGCTCTCGTGCATGACCAGCACTTCGCCGGCCTTCTGCTTGGCGTCCTTGAACTCGTCGCCCGCCCAGGCGGTGAACAGCACCACGTCGCCGACCTTGAGCTGCATCGGCATCCGCGTGCCATCCTTCAGGTTCAGCTTGCCGGGGCCGACGGCCAGAATGGTGCCCCGCTGCGGCTTCTTCTTGGCGGCGTCGGGCAACAGGATGCCGCCGGCGGTCTTCTCTTCCGACGCTTCGCGGCGGACGATGATGCGGTCGGCGATGGGGGTGAGGTTCATCGTCGCGGGTCTCCGAATCGATTCCTGATGGTGCGGCGGGTGCAAGCAACATCCGTGCCCGGCGATCACCATGCGGCAAGTGCTTGATTCCGAAAGGTTTATGCGAGACCGACAGCGAAGCTCGGCCTGTCGATGTGACACGTTGAGGGGTGAATTGCGAGGGGCGACTGTCGGAATGGCAGGGGGAGACCTCACCCGTGTCCGAACCTCCTTCCGCTTCCGCATACTCCGATAGCCCGTCCCTCCGCACCTCGAGCGCGTGTCATGCGAGTCGCTACCGGCCCCGGCAAGATCGACGACAAGCCCACCCCCGGACCCTGGCGGTTCGGCCTGCTGTTCAACTTCGACATCGACGACGCGACCGTGAAAGTCGAACACCAGGCGTGGCTCCAGAAGGTGGTGGTGCCGGTGGCGAAGGCGTCCGGGCGGGTGGAGGTGCTGCTGAAGGGCACGGCCAGCCGGAGCGGGTCGAAGCAGTACAACGAGGCCCTCTCGCAGCGGCGGGTGGAGGCGGTGCGGCAATTCCTGGTCGGGCAGGGGGTGGCGGGCGACCGCATCAAGCTCACCTGGGTGGGCGAACTGGAAGCCGAACTGGCCGGGCAGAAGGACGGCACCGAGAGTGACCGCGACCGGGCGGTGGGCGTGCTGGTGCGGCGGAAGGTGGCAACCGCCCCACGGGTCGAGCGGGTCATCCCGACCGACGACGAGGACGGGTTCGAGCCGCTCGGCGCGGTGCCCTGGCTGATGGTGCCGGCCACCGACGGCGAGCGAACGCTCCGGGCGCGGAACGCCGGCGGGCTGATGCTGCGGTCGTCGGACCCGTCCGTGCTGCGGGTGATCGACCCGGCGACCAGGTTCGCCGCCACCACAATGGTGGTGCCCGACGACAACGAGCGGATCACCTTCCGCGGCGGGCTGCCGGGTACGGCCACCGTCTTCGGCCGCGACGTGGACGGCACCGAGACGCCACTCCTCACTGTGGACGTGCTACCCAGGCGGAACGCCACCGTCGGCTTCTACTACGTGAACGACAGCGCCAAGCACAAGACCACGCGCAAGGTGGGCGATGAGAAGAAGTTGATGGGGGTGGCCAACCGCGTATTCAACCGGCAGGCGAACGTGTTCTTCGAGCAGAAGGAGGCCATCCCGTTGAACGTGAACGAGGACTGGGGCGACCCAGTGTCGCCGGCCGCGCTGGGCGGGAGCCGCCTGCCGAACCTCCGCTTGCTGGGGGACACCTCTGCCCGCGTGCGGGTGTTCTTCGTGTGAGAGTACCAGTCGGCCCCGACGCGGGACACCGACGCGCGGGTGGACGACATCGGCAGCGTGCTGGTGGTGTTCGAGGACGACGCCGGCACCGACGCCGGGCTGAGCATGGCCCACGAGTTCGGGCACAACCTGGGGCTGGAGCACCGCGAGACGAGCAAGCGGCTACTCCTGTGGCCGGTGACGGACGAGCGGGCCGGTCGCCTGGAACGGGATCAAATTCTGGTCGTGAACAAGAATTTGGCGCCGAAGTGACGAAAATCGGTGCCGCGAGCCGTGCGACACCCCACCGGGAACCGCGACCGGCCGGGTGCGGTTTTCGTGCGAAAACGCTTCAGAAACAGGGGTCCGGCTCGACCCGCCGGATGCCCGTGTGGGCCGCGCCGGCACCCCGGATAAATCGTGATAAATCTTGAGATATTTTCGCTCGCATTTTCGGCGCGAGTTGCTATCATCCTTGCACGGTAGGGGGCGAGACCCCCTCCGCGGCGAACGGAGTCTTCACCTTCGACCCGACCGTTTCAGTCCCGCAGCCTCCGAGTCCACCTCCGAGACAGCCTCCTGAATCGTCTAACCGAGGATCCGAAGTCGATCGGCGTGGGTAGTGGACCCTGCCGAGGTTCGTTCGTCCGCCCCGGCACCGGTCGGGGTCGGTAACTCGCGCGCGGCCAGACAGTGGCCGTAAGGTGATTCGTGAGCACGAAACTGTACGTCGGCAACCTGTCGTTCGGGACCACCGATCAGGACCTGATGGAGCTGTTCGGCCAATACGGCCAGGTCGTAAGCGCCCAAGTGGTGAGCGACCGTGACACCGGCCGCAGCCGCGGCTTCGCGTTCGTCGAAATGGCGAGCGGCGCCCAGGAAGCCATCCAGGCCACCCA
>JANNDF010000434.1:0-2405 GCA_031387445.1 Planctomycetia bacterium | reverse complement strand
TCTTCTGCCTTCCTCTCGTGCCCTCATGTGCCCTCGGCGGTGAAACTTCCCACCCGCTATGCCGTCCTTCCGCAGTGCCACGCCCACGCCGCCTCGCCGCACACGAACGCGGCCAGCAGCAGTAGCAGCACGACCGTCGGCCACTCCTTGTCCGGGCGGTTCACCAGGCTGTCCGGGTCGGCCGTCGCCACCGATTTCACTTCCACGCCCAGCTTCGCCTTGCCCTCGTCGTTCGTCGCCAGGTCCAGGCTGTCCGACTCCCGCAATTCCGGGTTCACGGCGAACCGCGGGGCGTCGTCCGCCTCGCGGCCGACCGGCTGGATCTTGTAATCCCCCGAAACGGTGGTGTCGCTGGTGGTGAGCGTCGCTTCGCCGCCCTTGGCCAGCGTCGGCTTGCCGATCCGCACCCGCGTGCCGTCCGGCTTCACCAGTTCGTACTCCGCAGTCGGGTCCGGGGCGACCCAGCGGATCGGCTCGCCGGCCGTCAGGTTGCCGCCCTTCCCGGATCGGCCCGTCAGGTGCGACAGGAGGAACCGCATGGTGGACACGTACGACACCGCCCCCACCTTGCCCGGCCAGTTCGTCCAGGTGCCGTCGAGCGTGGTGTGGACGAACACCACCTCCCCGCGGCCGACCGGCTTGGTCGAGATCATCGGCGTCTGGTTGTCGAGTCGCAGCAGCACGCGGCCGATGGACGCCGGGTCTTCGTTGGCGGCGAGGGCGGCCATCACGTCCACGTCGGCGGTGGCGGCGTTGAACGGCGTCACCTTCAGGCGGGCGATCATGGAGAGCGGGGCGACCGTGTCGATGGCCGGCTTGAAGGGCGATTCCGGCTTCGTCTCCACCTTCTGCGTCAGGTCGAACGGCAGCAACTTCGCCCCGCCGGAGCCGAGCGCCTTGTTGTAACTCTCGGGCAGCACGAACGGTCCGCTGCCGACGATCAGCCCGCCGCCGTCGGTCACGAACTTGGTCAGGGCGGTCACGAACGCGGGCGTCAGGGCGGGGATGCCGGGCTTGTCGTCCTCGCTCGCCGGCACGTCGGCCAGCACGACGATCTGGTAGTCGGCCAGTTTCTCGTTCACCGCCTGCTCGGTGGGCAGCACCTTCGGCTTGATGAAGTAGTCGTCGCGGAGGGCGTCCGACACCGGGGCGATGGCCTGGGCGACGTAGTGGGCGGCCGACTCGCGGGAGTCGCGGGCGTCGGGGCGGCCGTCCACGATCAGCACGCCGATGGTGCGGCGGACGAGGATGAGCTTGTCGAAGCGGTTGTCGCCGGGCAGGTCGTCGGGCTGGGCGGCGGTGGCGACCATCTTCCCGCCGACTTCGGTGTTCGGTTGGCCGACGCGGGCGGTGAGCAGGCGGGTGCCGGGGTCGCCGAGCGCAGCAGTCATGGTCACGGGGAACGTCGCGCCCGGCTCGATCTCGGGGGCCAGCCCGCTGTCGATGCCGTTGTCGCTCCCGTCCACGGTCAGGCTCACCGCCACGTTCGACACCTTCACCCGCCCGGTGTTCTTCACCAGCACGGTGAACGGCAGGCGGGTGCCGCTGTGCGGGATGGCGTCGGGGAAGGTGATGTCGGTCACGGCCACGTTCTTGATGGGCGGCTGTTCGGTCACGCCCTTCTCCCGTTTGGGCGGGGTGCCGCAGCGGAGGGCGTTCAGGGTGGCCCGCTGCCGCAACTCGGCGGCGTGGGCGGCGGCCGCCCCTTCCAGCCCGTTCTGTTGGAAGTCGCTGAAGAGGTAGACTTCGGAGCGGTTGCCGCCGGGCACGCGGTCGAGGGCCAGCTTCGCCTCGGCCAGTCCGGGGGCGAGGTCGCCGGCCTGGCTGGTGAGCGTCAGCCCCTTGATGACGGTGCGGGCCTGGTCCAGGTTGGTCGGGGTGAACGGGATGGCGGCGGCACGATCCGAACAGGTGACGACCTGCACGGTGGACCCCGGCGGCAGTTTTTCGAGCACGGTGAGGGCGGCCTCTTTCGCCCCGTCGAACCGCGTCTTGCCGCCGTCCTGCGCGCCCATGCTGTACGACGTGTCGAACACCAGCACGGCGTCCACGCTCGACCCGCTGCCACCCCACAGCCCGAACGAGTCCTTGAACCGGGTGACGGCCAGCGCGAGCACGAGCAACGCGGCACAGCGGATGAGCAGCAGGACGAGTTCGCGGAACTTGATCCGCTTGGAGGTCTGCTCGATGCTCTTGCGGAGGAACTCCATCGCCGCCCACGGCAGCGGGCGGTACCACGCCTTGAACAGGAAGTGCAAGACGACGGGCAGGGCGACGGCCAGCCCGCCGAGCAACAGGAGTGGGTACGTGGGGGTCATAGTCGGTTCCGACGAGCCGCGACCGCGAGGGAGCGGGTGTTTCTGTAACCGCCGGCGTGAGCCGGCTGGGTGGGCACCCGGCCGGCT
>JANNDF010000433.1:0-14549 GCA_031387445.1 Planctomycetia bacterium | reverse complement strand
TTCGTGTGGGGCGGCAAGCGGGCCGCCCGGCGGAAGAGGCAGCGAGAACGCCGGCACGCCGTGGGCGGGTCGGGAGCATGCACCCGGCGACCGATCCGACGGCGGTATGGCCATGAGCGAGGCAAGTGACCCACTAGTTCCTCACCGGGGTAGAGGGCGAAGTCCAGCTTCCCCGACTCGATCTTGCTGAGGTACGTGTGGTGGACGCCCACCGCCACCGCCAGCCGCTTCTGGCTGAAGCCCTTCTCCTGACGCAGTTTCCGAAGCCGAGTTCCGAACGCCGTCGTCATCTCTACTGTCCTTGCAACTGGGTATCTCCCAGAATAAGCTGGTTGCAGTTGGAGTTCAACCTCGGGAGCAGACCGTTGCTTTCGACTTCGGTGGAGGCGTTTCATGTACATCGATCTAATCCGGCGAGTTCTCGAACAAGCCGTAGAAGCCTACGCCAAAACGAGTGGTATGGCTGTGTCCGAGGTTTTGGCCAGCATCCGCTCCCACATCGACAACACCGCCAAGGAACACCAGAAGGATGAGCCGGACATCAAGTACGAAGATGCCCTCTGCCGACTGGGGTACATCTATCGGCATGCGACGGCGAACGCCACGCTGTTTGAACTCGTCCTGCGGGAGTCCGGCGACCTGAGAGCAGTCATCCGCCAGTCAGCGGACCAACGGCTCAACATGTGCGCGGTTGGGGGTGGCCCTGGAACTGAGTTGCTGGGGCTGGCGAAATACTTGCTCCGCAGGTCAGGGTTCCCAAAGAAGATCACGTTCACCCTGCTGGATGCCGTTCCGCAGTGGGCCGAGACTTGGCAGCAACTTGCGGACGCCGTCGAAGAAGAGTTGCAACGGGCCACGGACGCCACCGGCTCAAAGACCTGTCCCGCGATTGTCCCTGCTTTCCTGCCGCTCGATGTGCTGAAAGCCGAATCCTACGCATCCTACGCCTACCAATTCAATGGCTCCCAAGTCGTCATCTTCAACTACCTCTTCTCTGAAAACAAGAAGCGGCTGGCCGACGCCAAGGGAGCCGTCGCAAAGCTTTACGCGATGGCCCCGAAGGGTTGCGTTTTCGTTGTCATTGACCGCCTTGAGAACGACCCCGGATTCAAGGATGGAGTGGTAGCAATCTTCAAGGATGTCTTTCAGAAGGACTTCAGCGTACACACCTTCAACGGCACCCTCGACCGGGACGAGCAGACATCCGCGATGGGCGATTTATTCAAGTCGATGCTGGGAAACCCTCGCATCAAGTTCTTCACCGATGGCTACCGCTCTCCGACCGTCTTCTGGTTCACGGCGGTTAAGGAGTAAGTCATGATCATATCGGCCAGCTACAAGACCGACATCCCGACCTTCTACGGCGACTGGTTCGTGAACCGACTGCGTGCGGGGTTCTGCAAGACGCTGAACCCGTACAACCGCCAAATCCAGCGGGTGTCGCTGCGGCCCGAGGATGTCGAGGGATTTGTCTTCTGGACGAAGAACGTCGGCCCGTTCATGGGGCAACTGGCCGAGATTCACAGCCAGGATTTTCCTTTCGTCGTCCAGCACACGATCAACGGCTACCCTCGGGTGCTGGAGCAGGCCGTTGTGGACGCAGCCAAGTCCGTCGAGCATGTCCGCCGACTGGCCGAGCAGTACGGGCCGAAGGTTTGCGTGTGGCGGTACGACACCATTGTCCACTCGTCGGTCACGCCGCCCGAATTCCACGTCGAGACGTTCTCCCGGCTGGCCAAGGGGCTTGAAGGGGCCACCGACGAGGTCGTGATCTCCTTCGCCCATCTCTACCAGAAGACGCTGCGTAACATGAATCGTGCCGCAGAGGACAACGACTTCACTTGGTCCGACCCCTCGGACGAGTGGAAACGAAGCCTCTTGGTCGAGTTGACCGAGATCGCCGCCGCCCACCGCATCCGGCTGACTGTGTGCAGCCAGCCCCAGTTGATCGTGCCGGGCAGTGGCGAAGCCCGGTGCGTCGATGCCGTGCGGCTGAACGAGATCGGCGGCACCGCATTCAAGGCAAAGCTGAAAGGCAACCGCAAAGAGTGCGGCTGCTACGAGGCCCGCGACATCGGCGAGTACGACACATGTCCCCACGGCTGCGTCTACTGTTACGCGGTCCAGAACCGTCCGCTGGCCCTCGAACGGTTCCGGCAGCACGACCCTGAATCGGAGTTCCTGTTTCCACCGCCGCCCGACGCCGTTGAGCCGGCTCCGAAGGCGAAGCGGGTGGAGTTGTCACTTTTCGATTCAATCGAAGATTCCGCCGAATGACACAGGGTGGCTGTGTGACACGGCTGCGCGTCGATTCGTGAGATCCCGAGGGCTGGCCAGTGACGACAACGCCGACCGAGTTCTTCACCGACCAGACGATCCAGTCGCTCACCAAGGCCCGGATCGTCTCGAAATACTTCAAAGCGTGGGCCAAGATCCTCGGCGACCGTGCCCGCAAACGGAACGAGACGATCCGCTACGTTGACCTCTTTGCGGGCCGGGGCTGTTACGGAGACGGCACCCCGTCCACCCCGCTGCTGATCCTCCAGCACGTCATCGACACGCCGGAACTCCACGACCTGTTCCTGAGCCGCTTCAACGATGCCGACCGAGAAACGGCCCTGGCCCTCGAACAGGCGATCCTCGGACTTCCCAACCTCGGTAGCCTGAAACACCAGCCGAAGATCCACTGCATGGAGGTAAACGACCGCATCGCGGAGTGGTACGAGGCGAAGAACTACGTCGCCACCCTCACGTTCATCGACCCCTTCGGGTATGCGGGACTGTCGGCCCGGCTGATCCAGGCCACGCTGAAGGACGACGGCAGCGAGTGCGTGTTCTTCTTCAATTTCAACCGGGTGAACGCCGCCATCGACAACGACTGCGTCGAGGAACACGTCAAGCGACTCTTCGACGCCGCAGACGCCGGCTCGATGCGGGAGGAGTTGAAGGGGCTGAACCCGTACCAGCGGGAAGAGGCCGTCGTCAAGAAACTGGCCGAAGTCATCAAACGCAAGCACGCCAAGCACGTCCTCGACTTCCGGTTCCTGAACGACGAGGGGAACCGCACCAGCCACTACTTGATCTTCGCCACGAAGAACCCGCTCGGGGCGAAGATCATGAAAGACATCATGGCGAAAGAGAGTTCGTGGACGGAAGGCGGCACCCCCGGCTTTGAATGCACTCCGAAGCCGAAGCAGGCATCGATCTTCGACTTCATCGACCCGGTGCCGGAACTCGCCGAGGAGTTGCTCACGGCGTTCGCCGGCAAGACGCTCAGGGTGGCCGAGGTCTACTTCCAGCATGGCCTGGAGCGGCCCCAGACACCGGGCCAGTACAAAGACGCACTGAAGCGGCTGGAGGCCGAGGAAAAGGTCACGGCCAAGCCACCGGCCAGCGCCCGCCGGGAGGACACGATGGCCGACCACGTCGAAATCCAATTTCCACCGAAGGGAGTCTGACATGGCAACGAACTCATCCATCGAGTGGACCGACACGACGTGGAACCCGCTGACCGGCTGCACCAAGATCAGCCCCGGCTGTCGCCACTGCTACGCCGAGCGGATGTCTCGCCGGCTGAAGGCGATGGGGCAGGCGAACTACGCTAACGGCTTCAAACTTACGTTGCACCCGGAGATGCTCGGTCAGCCGCTGACGTGGCGCAAGCCGAGGACGGTATTCGTGAACTCGATGAGCGACCTGTTTCACAGGGACGTGCCCGACGAGTTCATTCACCGGGTGTTCGCCGTCATGAGGCAGGCATCGCAACACCGCTTTCAGGCTCTCACCAAGCGGTCGAAACGGGTCGCCGACTTGGCAGGAGAGATCGACTGGCCGGCGAACGTGTGGATGGGCGTCAGCGTCGAGAGCGCCGACTACACCTTCCGCATCGACCACCTTCGGCAGACTGGCGCGGCGGTGAAGTTCCTTTCCGTCGAACCGCTCCTCGGTCCACTCCCCAACCTCAACTTGGTTGGGATCGACTGGGTGATCGTCGGTGGGGAGTCCGGGCCGGGTGCTAGGCCGATGGCCTCGGACTGGGTGACAGACATCCGCGACCAGTGCGTCACGGCAGAAGTGCCGTTCTTCTTCAAGCAGTGGGGCGGCGTGAACAAGGGCCGCACGGGCCGTCAACTCGAAGGGCGGACCTGGGACGAGATGCCGGACGGGGCGAGGCCGGTAACTTCATCCGGGCGGGTCGCCCTGGCGGTCGTGTAAGGAGAATTCCGTGGCTAAAGCAATTACCGACGACCTCGAAGACTGGCAGGACGTAGACAAGTCGCTGCCGGTGGAGGACCGGGGGCTGTTGATCGGTAACGGGGCCAGCATCGCCATGTGGTCCCAGTTCCGGTACGGCTCGCTGTATGAGATGGCCAAGGACGAAGGCAAGACCGACCACCTGACGAGCCGTGAGATTGGCGTCTTCGCCGCTCTGGAGACGCAAAACTTCGAGTCGGTCCTCTCGGCGATGATCACCGCCGGGAAGGTGTGGAAGCTCTTCGAGAAGCCCAGTGCCGACATCGAAGACCTTCGTGCGAGCTACAGCCGGGTGCGGAAAAGCCTTATTCGAGCGGTGAAGGAGGTCCACGTTCCGTTCGAGCAGGTGACGGAGGGACTGAAGTCGCATCTCCGAGAAGTCTTCGGGGGCTACAGCTACGTCTACTCCACGAACTACGATCTGCTGCTTTACTGGGCGATGATGAAGGACTCGGCCCGTTTCAAGGATTTCGTCTGGGGGAAGGACGCCGACAGCCGCCGGAATCTGTTCGACGTTTCCGATACCGACCTCTGGGACGAGAGCAAACCGACCACGAAGGTACTGTTCCTGCACGGCGCACTGCACCTCTACAAGAACAAAGACGGCAGCACCTTCAAGAAGCTATCGGGCGAGAACGGGAACCTGCTGGATCTCTTCGACGTTCAAGGGGACGCGATTCCCCTCTTCATCAGCGAAGGAACCTCACGGGACAAACGCTCGGCCATCACCCGCAACGACTACCTGTCGTTCGCATATGAAAGGTTCTCGAAGCACCGGGGCTCGTTGGTCGTGTTCGGCCACTCCCTCACTCCCGAGTTCGACCAGCACTTGCTCGACGCGATGCGGAGGTGGAAGCGGTACGACCAGCAACGGATGCAGTTTCAGACCGTTCCCAGTCGCCGAATCGTCGCCGTCTCCGTGCGTCCGGGGGATGACCCGCACGCCGTCATCGACACGAAAAGCCGACTGAGCAAGGCTCTATCGGATTACGAGGTCCGATTCTTCGACTCCCGAACACACCCGTTGGGCAAGGACGGATTGCAAATCACCCCTGAAGGTTGACGAGGCACCCGCGATCCGAACGATCTGCCGCCGGGAAACGGATTGCTCTTCTAGTTCGAGGACATCGACGCTGCACTCGCACGGGCGGAAGCGATGGGCTCCTGCCAACCTCGCCGTTCAGCGTCGTTTCAAATACAACAGGCTTGGTAAGGTTGGTAGGGTTCGAGATCGCCTCTCCGGGGAGAACCGACGTGGAGAAGCTGCGGGAATTCCTCCGAATATCGGAGGCCGCCGAGTACCTCGGCGTTTCGCCGAACACGCTCCGCAACTGGCAGAACGCGGGAAAGGTCGTGGCCGTCCGCCACCCCGTGAGCGGCTACCGGCTGTTCAAGCGGAAAGACCTTGATGCGTTGCGCAGTCAGGCCGAGGCCGTGACCGGGGGGCCGTCCCGACGTTGAGCGGCTGGAACATGACCGTCAGGCGTCGGGGTAACTATGGAAGCGCCACGTTGGACAATGATCACGCCCTCTCAGTACGAGTGGGAGCGGCGCGGCCTGGACTTCATCAAGGCCGGCTTGCCCGACTACGATCCGTACCGGGCGTGGGCGAATTTCGAGTTCCAGACCAGCGACGGCGCGATCTACGAGGTCGATCTCCTCGTCCTGACCAAGATGGGGTTCTGGCTCGTCGAGTGCAAGGCGTGGGAGGGGCGGATCTACGGCGACCCCGGCACATGGACCCGCGCCCAGGACGGGCGGCTCCACTCGGACGACAACCCGGTCCTCCTCGCCAACCGCAAGGCGAAGGCACTCTCGTCGCTCCTCAAGTCGCAGTCCGCCGCCGGCAAGATCCGGGTGCCCTGGCTCGACGCCCTGGTGTTCCTGTCCGCCGACAACCTCCAGTGCGACCTCGTCGGCCCGGCCCGGAATCGGGTCTTCCTCAAGGATCGTCCCGCCGACCAGCACCACCCGGAACGGAAGGGCATCCTCGCCGCACTGATCAACCGGGACGGGCAAGGAATCGATCCCGAACTCCGCTACCCCATCGACATCAAGGTCGCCAAGGCTCTGTCCCGAGCGATGGAGCAGGCCGGCATCCGCCCGTCACAGCGGGCGCGGCGGGTCGGCGACTACGTCCTGGGCGACCTCATCGCGGACGGGCCGGGCTATCAGGACCGTCTGGCCAAGCACCCGTCCTTCGACAACGACTTCCGCAGGGTCCGCCAGTACACCGTCGCACAGGCGTCGTCGGAAGACGACCGGCAGCGGCGGCAGCGGGCGGCGGCTCGGGAGTACCAGATCCTCCGCATGCTGGACCACACCGGCATCCTGCGGGTGTCGGACTACAAGGAGCACGAACTCGGCCCGGCTCTCCTGTTCGACTACCCCGACCCGAACGCCGTCCGGTTCGACCACTACCTGACCGCCAACGCCGAAAAGCTGAACACCGGCCAGCGGCTCGACATGCTGCGCCAGATCGCCGACGCCATCCGCTACGCCCACCGCAAGCGGGTGATCCACCGCGCCCTCGGGCCGCAAAGCATCCTCGTCACCGACCTGAGCGCGTCGGTGCCCCGGCTTCAGGTCTACAACTGGCAGGTCGGCATCAGGGAAGCCGCCTCGACTTCGGGCCGGGTCACGAACGTCGAGGATCTGGTCGAGGCCCAGGCTCTCGTCTACATGCCGCCCGAGGCACTGACCGACTGCCTCAAGGTGACGGAGGCGTCGGACGTGTTCTCGCTCGGGGCCATCGCCTTCCATCTGTTCTCCTCACGCCCGCCCGCCACCAACCCGAGCGAACTCGCCAAGATCCTGCGGGAGAAGAAGGGCTTGAGCATCTCGTCGGTCCTCGACGGGGCCGGGCCGAAGCTCGAAGAGTTGATCCAGTGGAGCACCCACCCGGACGTGCTCACCCGGATCGGCTCGGTCGAGGACTTCATGACCCTGCTGGACGACGTGGAGGACGAACTCACCGCCCCGGCTGAGGCCGTCGTCGTCGATCCCCTCCTCGCCAAGCGGGGCGACCGCCTCGAACACGGGTTCGTCGTGGACCGGGTGCTCGGCCAGGGGGCCACGGCGACCGCCCTGCTGGTGACGAAGGACGACCGGCAGGTCGTCCTCAAGGTGGCCCTCAACGAGGACAACAACGCCCGCCTGCACGAAGAGGCCGAGGCTCTGCGCTCCCTCCACAGCGAGTTCATCGTTGCCGTCGAAGACGAACTCGTCGTTCACGGCAGGACGGTGCTCGTCTTGCAGAAGGCCGGCGACCAGACGCTCGCCGCCCAGCTTCGGTCGGACGGCGTGCCCACGCTGGAGATGCTGGCGCGGTACGGCGACGACCTGCTGTCGGCGGTGGCGCACCTCGAACGCCGGGGTGTCGCCCACCGGGACATCAAGCCCGACAACATCGGCATCCGTTCGCTGACCAAGTCGCGGAACCAGTTGGTCCTGTTCGACTTCTCCCTGGCCCGCGCCCCGCTCGATAACCTCCGGGTCGGCACCGCCGGCTACATCGACCCGTTCCTCGTCAACCGCAAGCCGCAGCGGTGGGACTTGGCGGCGGAGCGCTACTCCGTGGGCGTCACCCTCTACGAGATGGCGCTGGGCGAGGGCGTGCTCCCGCAGTGGGGCGACGGCAAGTCCGATCCGGCCCTGACCGACGCCGAACTCGTCCTCGACGCCGAGAAGTTCGACCCGAGCGTGCGGGAAGGGCTGGTCGAGTTCTTCCTGACCGCCCTGCACCGCGACCCCACCCGCCGGTACGACAACGCCGAGGAGATGTTGCATGCGTGGCGGCAAGTCTTCGACGATTCCGAACAGCGGAAGATCAAGACGCCCGGCGGCGAGGAAGTCGATCTGGCCGTCACGCTGGAACAGGCCGACCTCAAGACGCCGATTGCCGCCCTCGGCCTCAGCACCCGAGCCATCAACGCACTGGAGCGGGCCGAGGTGCTGACCGTGCGCAACCTGCTGGAGTTCCCGATCCGCAGCATCCACATCATGCGGGGCGTCGGCAACCAGACCCGGCAGGAGATCATCCGCTTCATCAGCGAACTGCGGGAGCGGTTCCCCGCCATAGAGCCCGGACAGCCGAAGCCCGAGGCTGCCGCCGACGATATCACGGGACCGCCGAGCCTGGAAATGCTCCACCAGCGAGTCGTCGGGGTTCGCAGCCCCAAGAAGGACGCCGAGTGGAACATCCGGGCTGGCCTCCTCGGAACCAACGCCCGCGACGGGCAGCCGGCCTGCTTCTGGCCGAGCCAGACCGACATCGCCGAATCCGTCAGCGTCACCCGCGCTCGCATCGGGCAGGTCTTGACACTGGACCGGAACCGCTGGGCGAAGGATCCACTGGTCACTGCGTTCCGCCACGAACTGTGCGAGCAGGTTCAGCGGCTGGGCGGGGTCGTGACGATCCCCGAGTTGATCGACCTGACGATCCTCATCCGCCCCCCGGCCAACACGCCGGAACCGATCAAACAGCAGCGGCTGGCCTCGGCGGCGGCGCGGGCGGCGGTCGAGACGGAAAGCTCGATGGCGGAACCCCGATTGGAGTTGCGGCGGATCGCCGGCCAGACCGTCGTCGCCTGCTCCCAGGAACTCGCCGCTTACGCCGACCGGCTCGGCCAAGTCGCGGACGGTCTGGCGGCGAACGACCCTCTGCCCCCGCCGCTGCGGGTCTTTCAGGAACTGTACGAGGTGGAACAGCCCTCGCTCCCGCCGGGTTGCCAGCCGTTCAGCAACGAGCGTCTGCTCAACCTCGCAGCGGCGATGAGCAAGACCGCCGCCGTCTCGTCCCGGCAGGAGCTATACCCCCGTGGCATGTCGGCGGATCGGGTCTTGCGTCTCGGCATCGGGGCGTTGAGCGGGCTGGGCTTGGGCGAGTCTGAGGAAGGCTTCACACCGGATCAGGTTCGGAGCCGGATCGAGAGCCGCTACCCCGAGGCCGAACGGCTCCCCGACCACCCCGATCTCCAGCGGCTGCTCGAAGCCGTGGGCCTGGAGGTCCGCTGGGACGCCGAGCGCAAGATGTACCGCCGGCCCGAGGTGATTCGGACGACCTCGGGCTCGTCGCAGTCGCTGCGTGTGCCCACGGCGCAGTCGGCCCGGCACCACATCGAGGTCACGCCCGACGTGGCCGAGGCCCGGATCTTCGAGGACCGGCTCAAGCACGCTTACGCCGATGGCGGGTTCCTCGCCCTCTCGGTGCGGCCCGGCAAGATGCGGGCCTGCGAGGCCGAACTGATGCGGCGGTTCAAGTTGGAGAAGCTCTCCTTCGACGAACTGCTCTTCGACGCCCTGCGTGCGGAAGCGGAGGAACTGGAGATCGACTGGCCGACGATTGAGGGCGCGGACGGCACGGATCGCTCCAGCCCCGACTGGGACAACCTCGTCCATCTGGTTACTCGGGCTGCCCCCAAGATCACCGAAGACTTGGCGAACCGGACGGATCACCTGCTCCTCGTCCATCCGGGCCTGATCGCCCGCTACCGGCAGATGGCGATTCTGGAAGCCCTGCGGGACCGGGTCGGGCACGACGCCCCGTGCCCCGGCATCTGGCTACTGGTCGCCACGGACGGACAGAACGAGATGCCCAAGCTGGACAACGTCGTCGTCCCGCTCATCACCACCAGCCAGCGGGCCAGGGTCAGCGAGGCGTGGATCGATAACCTGCACCGTGGCCGTTCGGACAAAGCCGTTCCCGCCGTGGCGGGCAAGAAGGGGGGCGGCTGAACATGGTGGACATCAAGACGCTGTTGTCGGAACTGCGGACCCTGGTCACGGACCTCGCCGAAGACTTGCTCGCCCGCTCCACGGCGGACGAGCAGGTCGATGAGGGGCTGCGGAAAGCGTTCGCGCAGATCGAGAAGGGGGGCCGGACGGCTCAGGCGTTCGAGACGTGGCGGGACGACTACCTTGATCAGGTCGCGGTGGCGTGGGTGCTGGCCTGCGTCTTCGTCCGCTTCATGGAAGACAACCACCTCATCGACGAGTGCTGGCTGGCCGGCGAGGGCGACCGGCGGAAGCTGGCCGAAGGGGCGCACGAACTCTTCTTCCGCAAGCACCCGCACGACACCGACCGGGAATACTTCGAGCACGTCTTCCGTGAAGTCGGCAAGATCCCGGCTGCCGCCGACCTCTTCGCCGAAGGGAAGACGCCGCTCTGGGCGGTGGGGCCGCGCGGCGATGCGGCCATGAAGCTGCTCGCCTACTGGCGGGAGATCGACGCCGAGGAAGGGCACCTGCTGCGGTCGTTCAAGGTCGAGAACGGCGACACCCGCTTTCTCGGCGACCTGTACCAAGAGCTTTCGGAACGGGCCAAGAAGAAGTACGCCCTGTTGCAGACGCCGGTGTTTGTCGAGGAGTTCATCCTCGACCGGACGCTCACTCCCGCCCTCGACGAGTTCGGCCTCGCCAAGGTGCGGATGATCGACCCGACCTGTGGGTCGGGGCACTTCCTGCTCGGCGGTTTCGCCCGACTGTATCGGGAGTGGTGCAAACCGCAACACACGACGGGCAACGAGCGCAAGGATGTCCAGAAAGCCCTCGACGGCGTTTACGGCGTGGACCTCAACCCGTTCGCTGTGGCGATTGCCCGGTTCCGGCTGATCGTCGCCGCGACCTTCGCGGCGGGGGACACGAAGTTCTCCAAGCAGGGGGACGGCTGGAAGGTTCACCTTGCGACGGGCGACAGCTTGCTCTGGGGCTGCAAGCCGGGTTGGAAAGGCGAGCGGGTTCCTCTTGATCGACAGGAGAGCCTGTTCGAGGTGGAGCCGATTTACGCCGTCGAAGACCCGGCGGCACTGCGGAAGATCCTCGGCCAGGGCTACCACGTCGTGGTCGGCAACCCGCCGTACATTACCGTCAAAGACAAGGCACAGAACGAAGCCTACCGAGGGTTGTACAGCAGTTGTCACCGGAAGTTTTCGCTCGGTGTCCCGTTCACCCAACGATTCTGGGAATTGGCCGTTCAGCCGGGCGAGGACAACGGCGGCTGCGGCTACATCGGCGAGATCACCGCCAACTCGTTCATGAAGCGGGAGTTCGGCAAGAAGCTGATTGAAGAGTTCTTCCCCAAAAGCGACCTCACCCACGTCATCGACACCTCTGGAGCGTACATCCCCGGCCACGGCACGCCGACCGTCATCCTTCTAGGTCGTGCCCGCAAGCCGGTCGGTGAAACGGTACGGGCGGTCCTGGGCATCAAGGGTGAGCCGGCCACCCCAGACGATGCCTCGCAGGGGTTGGTCTGGCAGTCTATCCTCAAGCAGATCGACACAGCCAATGCACAAGACAACTTCACCAGCACGGCAGATGTTCCCCGCTCGACGTTTGCCAATCATCCGTGGAGCATCGGTGGTGGTGGGGCGGCGGATCTGGTGGAGGCCATTGAGGAGCGCTCGTCCGCCTCTCTAAGCGACGTGATTGATCTGGTTGGCGTTTTTGGGATGACCAACGCCGATGAGATTTTCCTTGCTGACAAGAAGTCATTTGATCGGAAACAGGTCGAGTCGGCTTTTTTGAGGCAGCTTCAACTCGGAGACGAGATTCGAGATTGGTGGGCGGAACCAGACAACTTCTCGATCTTCCCCTACAAGCGAGATGAATCGCTTGTCGCACTTGTTGATGCCCCATCCTTGCATCGGTGGCTCTGGCCTGCGCGAACCGTTCTAGGGAACCGAGCTACCTTCGGGAAATCGACGTATTTCTCCGAAGGCTTGTCTTGGTGGAAGTGGCATCAGATTACCTTGGATCGACTGCGCACGCCGTTGACCATCTCCCTCGCCTTCGTCGCCACGCACAACCATTTCGTGCTGGACCGTGGCGGCAAGGTGTTCAACCGCTCGGCCCCGATCATCAAGCTGCTCGCCGTCGCCACTGAGGAAGACCACCTCGCCCTGCTCGGCCTGCTCAACAGTTCAACGGCGTGCTTCTGGATGAAGCAGACGTTTCACAACAAAGGGAGCACGGTCGATCAGCGTGGAGCACGGCAGCGGACGGACGCATTCGAGGATTTCTACGAGTACACAGGAACAGGGCTGCAACGTTTCCCTGTTCCCGAGGGCAAGCCACTCTCACTGTCCCGCCGGCTTGATGAGATCTCCCGACAACTCGGCGAACTCGCCGCTGACCGCATCCTGAAGCGATGGGCCAAGGGTGAAGACCTCAAGACGCTGATCGAGGAGGCCGAGGCGAAGTGCGGTCGGTTCCGGGGTCTGATGGTCGCCCTTCAAGAGGAACTCGACTGGGAGTGCTACCGTCATTACGCGCTGCTGATCGATGACCTCTGCTACACCGGCGACGACCTGCCCGAACTCAAACTCGGCGAGCGGGCGTTCGAGATCGTCATGGCCCGTCAGATGGACAAGGGAGAACTGCAATCTTCGTGGTTCGAGCGGCACGGCTCGACGCCGATGACCGAGATCCCGACGCACTGGCCTGCCGCTTACCGCAAGCTGGTCGAACGTCGGATCAAGCTTATCGAGACGAGCAAGGAAATCGGGCTGATCGAGAAGCCCGAGTACAAACGCCGCTGGAATACCGAGCCGTGGGCCGAGCAGCAGCAGCGGGCATTGAAGAACTGGCTCCTTGACCGGCTGGAAGACAAACGATACTGGCCAAACGTCGAACTGCAATCGACGGCTCGGCTGGCCGACCGGGCGAGTACCGACGCCGAGTTCATGCAGGTGGCGGCACTCTACCGGGGCCGACCCGACTTCGACGTGGCCGCTCTGGTGGCCGAACTGGTCGAAGGCGAGTCCGTCCCGTTCCTGCCGGTGTTGCGCTACAAGGCCACGGGGTTGCGGAAGCGAACCCTTTGGGAGCGAACCTGGGATCTCCAGCGGCAGCAGGACCGGCTCGCCATGCAACGCCAAGGGGTCAAGGACCGGGAGGCTGCGGTGCGGGAACGGCTGGCGAATTCGTTCCCCGAGGACCGGCGGAAACTGGAGTCGATGGACGCCGAGATGACGGCCAGTTGCCTCGACGTGAAGCGGCGGTTCGCGCCCGGCGTGGTGTTTGAAGAGGGTTGGAAGGCGACGACGATGGTGGCGGAACTCTCCGAGCAAGGCGTGAGCACTCCGCAGGGAGCCCTCGCACTCAGTCAACTCATCACCCGCCGGGACGCCTACCGGGCCTTGGAATCGGCTCTGAACAAGAAGGTGCAGACCGCGTTCACCACCGACCCGGAAGCAGTAGCGTTGCAAGCCGAACGGGAGGCGATTCCCGACGACCCCGAGATCGCCGTGCCGCCCAAGTACGCGACGGCGGACTTCCTGAAGACCGACTACTGGCGGCTGCGGGGCAAGCTCGACGTGCCCAAGGAGCGGTGGGTCAGCTACCCCCACTGCTCGACCGAGAACGACCCGTCGCTGGTGGTCGGCTGGGCCGGCTGGGACCACTTGCAGCAGGCGACGGCGCTCATCGCCTACTACGACGCCCGCAAGCGGGACGGCTGGACGGCCCACCGGCTGACGCCGCTCCTGGCGGGCCTCGATCAGTTGTTGCCTTGGATTCACCAGTGGCACCCCGAGATCGACAAGGAGTTCGGCGAGACGGCGGGCCAGTCCTACCAGACCATGTTGGAACACGACGCCCACGAACTGGGGCTGACGCTGGACGAGATCCGGCAGTGGACGCCGCCGGCGACCACCACCCGCAGGCGAGCGAGGAAGTGACGATGGAAAAGCTCATCAGCGACATCATCGACGTGCCGGAACGGGTGCGGAAGGGCGATTTCGTCCTCAACCTCTCCAAGGGCGTGACCGAGCCCGAGAAGACGCTGCACCAGTACGTCGTCACGCCGCAACTCGCCGCCTGCTTCGACGACGCCCTCGGCTTCATCCGCTCGGCGGTGGACGCCGCCAACAGCAAGGCGTGCTACCTGCACGGCAGCTTCGGCTCGGGTAAGTCGCACTTCATGGCCGTGCTGCACCTGCTGTTGCAGCACACCCCCGCCGTCCGCTCACTGGAGTACCTCGACAAGGTCTGCGCGAAGCACGGGTGGGTCGAGGACAAGAAGTTCCTGCTGATCCCGTACCACATGATCGGCGCACGGAACATGGAGTCCGCCATCCTGGGCGGCTACGTCGATCTCGTCACGCAGCTTCACCCGACCGCCCCGCTGCCCGGCGTGTATCTGGCCGAGGAGATCTTCAAGAACGCCATCCAGCACCGGCAGCGGCTCGGCGACGAGAAGTTCTTCGAGGATCTGAACCGGGGCTCGGCCCAGCCCCAACCCGCGCCCGCGAAGGGCGACGGGGCGAAGCGGGGTTGGGGCAAGCTCGCCAAGG
>JANNDF010000895.1:0-7711 GCA_031387445.1 Planctomycetia bacterium | reverse complement strand
CACCCCCATGAAACTGATCCTTGCCATCATCCAGCCGAGCAAGCTCGAAGCGGTGAAGGAAGCATTGAACAAGGTGGAGGTGTTCCGCCTGACGGTGGTGGACGTGCAGGGTTTCGGCCGGCAGAAGGGGCAGAGCGAACTCTACCGCGGGCACGAACTGACCGTGAACATGCTCCGCAAGGTGCAGTTGCAAATCGCCGTGAACGAGGACTTTGTCGAGCCGACCATCAACGCCATCATCGCCGCCGCCCGCACCGGGCCGGAGGGCCGCATCGGCGACGGGAAGATCTTCATCCTGCCGCTCGAGGACGTGGTGCGGATTCGCACCGGGGAACGGGGGCCGGAGGCGATTTGAGTCGCGCGTATGGAACCGGGGTCGCAGTGTCCCAGTGCGACACCCGCACACCCCGTCACAGCGGCCCCGGGGCCAGGGCGTGCCGGGTCTCGGAATCATCCCGCCGCTGTGGTACGCTATCCGTTCTGCCTTCTCGTCCCGTTCCGGTGTCGTCATGCGCCGCCTGTTGCTCCTCCTCCTCCTTCTGGCACTCCCCGTCGCCCTTATCGCCACCGACCCGGTGAAGGAACCCGACCTGCCCGACGGTACCGACAAGGCCACCAAGCAGATGGCCGCGCTCAAAGCGCCGAAGGGCATGAAGGTGGAACTCTTCGCCGCCGAGCCGATGGTCACGTCGCCGGTCGCGCTCACCGTGGACGACAAGGGCCGCGTGTTCCTCGCCGAAGTCCACCGCCTCGGCCGCGGGGTGGTCGAGAACCGCGACAACCCGGCCACCCCGTTCAGCTTCTTCCTCGACGACGACCTGCAAATCCAGACCCCCGCCGACCGCATGAAGGTGTACGAGAAGCACAAGGCCCGCGTGCCCGGCGGCATGGACTGGTACACGAAGTACTCCGACCAGGTGCGGCGGCTGGAGGACACGAAGGGCGCCGGCAAGGCGGACAAGAGCACCGTGTTCGCCACCGGCTTCAACCGCCCCCTCGACGGCATCATGGCCGGCGTGCTGGCCCACAACGGCGAAGTGTACGTGACCGACATCCCCAGCCTGTGGAAGCTGCGGGACACCGACGACGACGGGGTGGCCGACAAGCGGGACGAACTGCTCACCGGGTTCGGGCCGAACATCGCCTTCTTCGGGCACGACCTGCACGGGCTGATCGTCGGCCCGGACGGGCGGCTGTACTTCAGCGTGGGCGACCGCGGGTTCAACGTGACCAGCAAGGAGGGGCGGTCGTTCGTCGGCCCGCGCACAGGCGGGGTGTTCCGGTGTGACATGGACGGGCGCAACTTCGAGGTGGTGCATCGCGGCCTTCGCAACCCGCAAGAGCTGGCGTTCGACCAGTTCGGCAACCTGTTCGCCGACGACAACAACTGCGACAAGGGCGACCACGCCCGGCTGGTGTACGTGTGCGACGGGGGGGACACCGGCTGGAACATGGCGTACCAGACGATCCTCGACCCGTACCTGACCGGCCCGTGGCACGCCGAGCGCCTGTGGCACCTGCCGCACGCCGGGCAGCCGGCGTGGATCGTGCCGTGCGTCGGCAGTATCGGCAGCGGGCCGAGCGGCTTCCTGTTCACCAGCGGGAGCAGCCTGCCGGAGCGGTACCAGAACACGTTCCTCATGTGCAACTACGTCAGCAACGGCGGCCTGGAGGCGTGGAAGCTGAAGCCGCAGGGGGCCGGGTACGAGATCGTCGACTACCACGACTTCCTGAAGCCGCTGAAGGCGACCGACGTGGACCTGGGGCCGGACGGCAAGCTGTACGTGAGCGACTACGTCGATCTGAACTGGAGCGGGGCGAGTGCCGGCGGGCGGGTGTACACCGTGTTCGACCCGGCGAAGCTCGACACCACGCCGGTGAAGGAGATGAAGCAACTCCTCGCCGACGGGTTCGGCAAGCAGAAGGCGGACGAACTGGTGCAACTGCTGGCACACCCGGAACTGAAGCTACGGCAGCGGGCACAGTTCGCCCTCGCCGACAAGCGGGCGGTGCCCGAGTTGACCAAAGTGGCGAAGGGCGAGGGCAACCAGCTCGCCCGGCTGCACGGCATCTGGGGGCTGTGGCAGATCAGTCGGAAAGACCTGCGGGTGCTGCCGACAGTGGCCGAACTGTTGGCCGACAAGGACGCCGAGGTGCGAGCACAGGCGGCGAAGGTGATCGGCGACCGCCGCTACGAGGAGGCCGCCGGCAAGCTGGTGGAGATGCTGAAGGACGACAGCCCGCGGGTGAAATTCTTCGCCGCCCAGGCGCTCGGCCAGATCAAGCACAAGCCTGCCATCGAACCGCTGTTCGCCGTGCTGAAGGCGAACGGCGACGCCGACCCGTTCCTGCGACACGCCGCCGTCACCGCCATTGCCCGCATCGGTGAAGCGGATGCCGTGGCGAAGAAGGAGAAGGACGCTTCCGCTGCCGTGCGGATGGGCGCGGTGCTGGCCCTCCGCAAAGTCAGTGACAAGCGGGTGTCACTCTTCCTGAAGGACGCCGACGTGCTGGTGCGTAACGAAGCCGCTCGTGCGATCAACGACCTGCCCATCGAGAGCGAGCAGCCGGCCCTCGCCGCGGCTCTGGCCGACGGCCTCACCGCCACGTCCGACCCCCTCGCCCGCCGCGCCCTGCACGCCGCGTATCGCATCGGCGGGGCCGACCAGGCGAAGGCCGTCTTCGGCGTGGTGACGAACCCGGCGTACTCCTCGGCGGTGCGGGCCGAGGCACTGATGTGCCTGAAACAGTGGGCCGAGCCGACGCCACGCGATCGCGTCACCGGGTTCTGGCGTCCGCTCGCCAAGCGGGACGGCAAGGTGATCGCCGAGGTGGTGGAGAAGGGTTTGCCCGCGCTGCTGAGCAAGACGAGCGGCAAGCTGCAAGCCGACGCCATCGGGCTGGTGGCGGCGCTCGGCGTCAAGGCCGACGAGGCGCAGTTCGAGGCGTGGGCGGCGGACACGAAGCAGGACGTGAACCTGCGGGCCGCGGCGCTGCGGTTCCTGGCCACCCGCAAGGCGAAGGGGTTCGACGCCGCCTACGCCGCCGCGGTGAAGGACACCTCCCCTGCCTTGCGTGCCGACGCCCGCGACATGCTGGCCGAGACCAGCCCGGTGCTCGCCGTCGAACCGCTGGCCAAGGTGCTGAACGACGACGCGGCCCCGATGCTCGAACGCCAGCGGGCGATTGCCACCCTCGCCAAGCTGAAGGGCGACGCGCCGAAGGAGGTGGACGCCTGGGCGGAGAAACTCGCCGCCGGCACCGTGCCCGTCGAGCTGCAAGTGGACGTGTGGGACGTGCTCAAGCCGAACAGCACCGACAAGCGGAAGCAACTGCGGCAGAAGTTCGAGGGCACACTGCCGCCCGACCCGGTCGGTCGGTTCGCCATCAGCCGCACGGGGGGCGACGCCGAACGGGGCAAGGAGATCTTCTTCAACCACACGGCCGCCCAGTGCGTGCGGTGCCACAAGGCGGGCGAGAGCGGCGGCATCGCCGGGCCGGAGTTGAACGGCATCGTGAAGCGGAACCCGGACAAGACGCGGGACCACCTGCTCGAATCGCTGGTGGCGCCGAACGCCAAGATCGCCGCCGGGTTCGCCAGCATCACCATCACCAAGTTCGACGGCAGCACCGTCGCCGGCACGCTCATGAAGGAGGCCAACGGCGACTACGAGATCAAGACGCCGGACGGCAAACTGGTGACGGTGAAGAAGGACGACATCGACACCAAGACGGCCCCGGTGAGCGCCATGCCGGCGGTGGACAAGGCGCTCACCCACCGCGAGATCCGCGACCTGATCGAGTACCTGATGACGCTGAAGTGAGGTAGGTGCCGCCTGCCGGGCGGCACTCTGCTGAACTGTAGCCGGCCTCTGTGAGGCCGGGCCTACCCGAGCGGACCACCCTATAATCTCTCATTCGCCCCGCACGGACCGCTTCGCATGACTTTCCCACTCCGCTTCCCCGTCGGCAACAGCACCTGGGCGGTGGACGTGCCGGCCGACAAGCGGGTGCCGCTGGTGCGGGCCGACGTGGATGCGCCCACCGTTTCCGCGACTGAACAGCTTCGCGCCGCACTTGCCAACCCGGTCGGCCTGAACCTCCCGCTCCGGCACGCTTTCACCCCCGACGACCGCGTCGCGCTGGTACTCGACGACCGCCTGCCGCACCTGCACGAGTTACTCGCTGAACTGCTGGCCGAGGTGAAGGCCGGGCAGGTGCCGCTATCGAACGTGACGGTGATCCTTTCGCCGACCGGCTCTGAAGAGTGGGTGGACGACCTGCCCGACGAACTGGGCGACATCCACGTCGAGACGCACGACCCGACCGACGTGAAGAAGGTGGCGTACCTCGGCCCGACGCCGACCGGCCGCATGGTCTACCTGAATCGCACGGTCGTCGAAGCCGAGTTCGTGATCGTGCTGAGCGGCCGGCGGTTCGTCCCGTTCGGCGGGTACGAGGGGGCGGAGGCGGCCCTCTTCCCAGCACTGAGCAACGCCGAAACGCTCGGCGGGGTCAGCACCGCCGCCAGCCGCAAGGAGGAAGCCGAACGGGTGGCGTTCCAACTCGGCACGCCGTTCTACGTGCAGGTGATCGAGGGTGAAGGTGACAGCGTGGCCGAGGTGGTGGCCGGCATCGGGGACGTGACGACCGCCGGGCGGAAGCGGCAGAAAGCCCGCTGGGGGTGCCGGGTGGGCGAGAAGGCCGATCTGGTGATCGTCGGGGTTGGCGGGTCGGGGCGGGTGGGCGTCGGCGAGTTCGCGGTGGCGGTGGGGAATGGGCGGAAGTGCCTGGACGACCACGGGCGGTTGGTCATCCTGACCGACGCTACTGACAGCGTGGTGTCAGCGAGACCACCGTGGGGCCGCGGGGAGGACTCCCCGCAGGTGTTCGTCGGCAGCGGGTGGGACGAGGAGAAGTTGGAAGCTCTGGGTGTGATCCGGCTCGGTTCGGAGCGCGAACTGGCCCGCCTGATCGCCGCCGCGGAACGGGTGATTGCGCTGCCCGATGCGTACAAAATGCGGGTCCGTGTTGGCGAGCGGGGGGCGTCAGCCCCCTGATTCGTGTTCGGGACCAGAATCAGCCCGCTCACGCAGGCCGCTCGCCAGGAGTTTCCGATGTCTGCTCCAGCCTTCTTGTTCGACACGTCGGCCGCCGGCAAGCTAAGGCTGACCGGCCCGGACGCGCCCATGTTCGTGTCGAACCTGTCGACCAACGACATCAAGGCGGTGCCCCTCGGCGGCGGGTGCGAGACCTACTTCTGCGACCACCGGGCGAAGGCGCTGTTCCAGGCGTGGGTGTATCACATCCTGTCGCCTGATCAGCAGCACGCTCTGTGGCTGGAAACGACACCCGGCCGCAACGAACTGCTGTTCAAGCACCTCGACCGCTACCTGATCTCCGAGCAGGTGGAGATTGAAGACGTGACGGCCGCGTTCGCTCAAATGCACCTCGCCGGGGAAGGCGCGAAGGCGCTGCTGGAGCAGACCGCCGGCGAGGTGCCGGAGTGGGCCGAGTTTCAGCACATGGAGCGGAGCATTGCCGGGGTGCCGTTCAGCCTCCGCCGCCGCGACCCGCTGGGAATGCCGGGGTACGACATCGTGGGTGAGGTCGGGGCGGTGTGGAAGATCCGCGAGTCCATTGTGCGGGCTGGTGCGGTCCTCGGTTCGGTCGAGCAGTTCGAGCGACTACGGATCGAAGCCGGCACGCCGCTGTACGGCCCGGACATCGACGAGAACCGGTTCGTCATGGAAGTGGGGAACGTGGCTCGTGCCGTGTCGTACTCGAAGGGCTGCTACTTGGGGCAGGAGCCGATCGTGATGAGCCGAGACCGGGCCGGGCACGCCCCGCGGGCGTTCGTGAAACTCACGCTCGACGGCGACCCGCCGGCCGTCGGGGCGAAAATCCTGGCCGGCGAGGAAGAGGCCGGGGCGGTCACGTCGGCCACCCGTGGTGTCGCCCTCGGGTACGTGCGGTGGAAGCACCGCGAGCCGGGCACCGTGCTGACGGTGGCCGGCCGGCCGGCGACCGTCGGGTGAACCCCGGCAGTCATGCCGGGGGTGGCACACCAACTGAAACACCCCCGGCATGACTGCCGGGGTTCACCAAGATCGCCATGCCCATCCTGCTCGTCCTGCTGCTCGTCGCCTCGGTGTGGGACGTGAACTGGCCGGCGGCCGTTGTGCCGCTCGACCCGTCGCTCACCGTCAGCCTGACCGCCGGCATGGTCGGCCTGTCCGTCGTCACCTCGCTCGCCGTCAGCGTCCGCACCGCCGTCGTCCTGCACCGCCACCCCGAACGGCGGGCGAAGGCCGCCCGCTTGTACGGCCGCTGGCGGACGGTCGCCTTCTACCTGAACCTCGGCATCACCGCCGCCGCAATCCTCGCCCTCGGCTGGGGTCACTGGGTGCAAACCACGTTCGTCCAGGAGTTGACGACGGTCGTCGGCGAGGACGCCGGCACGGTGTTCGTGCGGCACACGCACCGCATGTGGCCGTTCGCCGAGTTGCTCGTGCCAGCCCCGTACCTGCTCACGCTGGCGCTCAACTGGCTCTTCTACTGGCCGGCCGAGCGGGCGCTCTTTCGCGCCAACCACCCCGGCCGACCGTTCTGGTCGCTGCCCGGCTTCTGGCTGAACAACGCCCGCCAGTTCCTCTTCCCCGTGTTCCTGATGGTGTTGCTGCACGTCACTCACCAGACGGCCTCTCGTCAGTTCCCGGAGACAGCACACCAGTGGTGGTATCAGCTCGGCACGGTCGCCGCCGGCTTCGGCCTGCTCCTGTTCCTGCCGCTGGTCATCCGCCCGCTGTTGGGGTTGAAGCGCCTGCCCGCCGGCCCCACCCGCGACCGCCTGGAAGCGACCGCCCGCCGGCTGGGAGTGCGGTTCACCGACCTGCTGTTGTGGCCCACCCGCGGGGTGATGGCGAACGCGATGGTCATCGGCATCCTACCGTGGCCGCGGTACGTCATCTTCACCGACGGCCTGTTGGAAGGGTTGGAGCCGGACGAACTCGACGCCGTGTTCGGGCACGAGGCCGGGCACGCCCGGTACGGCCATCTGCCGTACTACATGCTGTTCCTGGCGGTGAGCGGCTTGGCGGTGTCCGGGCTGGCGCTGCTGGTGTTCGAATTGCTGACGATGTGCGGGGTACACCCCGAGCCGCCGGCGTGGTTCGTGCCGTTCGTGTCGCTGCCCCCTCTGGCGGTCATGGGCGTGTACCTCTTCGTCGTGTTCGGCTGGCTGTCGCGGGTGTGCGAGCGGCAGGCCGACATCTTCGGCAGTCGCACCGGCTCGTGTGCCAACCCGGCTTGCACGGGGCACGACGCGGACACGGTGCTGGCGGCGCGCGGGAAGGGGTTGTGCCCGAGCGGGCTGCGGGCGATGGTGCGGGCACTGGAGAAGGTGCTGGTGCTGAACGGGTGGGACGCCGGGCCGAAGCGGGGCAACCTGTTCCAGCGGGCGATGGGCTGGGTGCGGGCGTGGCAGCACGGGCCGATGACGGTGCGGATGGACTACCTGCTCGGACTGATCGACCGCCCGGAGCGGGCCGACCGCCACGACCGCAAGGCGTTCTGGGTCCGCGTGGTGCTGGTGCTGGTGCTGCTGGCGATCACCGCGGCGGGGGCAGTGGTCGGCGGGCGGGAACTGATGGAGTGGGTGAAGTGACTTTCCAAAACCTCACCCCCCGTCCCCCTCTCCATGACATGGATG
>JANNDF010000393.1:0-11065 GCA_031387445.1 Planctomycetia bacterium | reverse complement strand
GTGGGTGGGCGCTATTAGCGAGGGGCCCCCCCCCTCCGGGTGGGGCCTCCGATCAAGACACCGGGTTTAACACTCCCAGCGCCTTCAACTCCTCGTGCAACCCCATCTCCTGCTCGGCGGTCAGCGGGGTGAGCGGCGACCGCACCGGGCCGAGGTCGAGGCCGTACAGCTTCATCGCCGCCTTGCCCGCCACGACCGGCCCGCCGTACTTCTCCAGCACCCGCACCACCCGCACGCTCTCGCGTTGCAGCGTCCGGGCGGTGTCCTTGTCCCCGGCGTCGAAGGCGGCGACGACTTTGCGGTGCAGTTGCGAGGTGAAGTTGTAGGTGCTCCCCACCGCCCGCCGCACGCCCACGCTGAGCGCCGCCAGTAGCATCTCATCCACACCGAAGAACACCTCGAATCGCCCGCCGCCGGCCGTCACGCACTCCTGCACCGTGATGGCGTCGATGTTCGTGAACTTCACCCCGCCGAGGTTCGGGATCACGCCGTCGGCCAACTCCAGGAACCGCGCCGCCGACGCCCGCACCCCCGTGACGGACGGGATGTCGTAGTAGAGGAACGGCAGCGGGGCACACGCCGCCGCCACCGGGCGGAAGAACGTGACCAACTCCTCGGCGGTCGTCGGCTTGAGGAAGTGCGGGGCGAGCGCCGCCACCGCCGCCGCACCGATGCTCTTCGCATGAGCGGCCAGGTCGATCACGTCCCGCTGGCAACTGTGACCCGTGTGAACGATCAGCCGCAGCCCGCCCTTCACCTCCGCCCACCGCTCGGCCACCGCCATCCGCTCGGCCGTGGTCATGTGCGGGCCTTCGCCGGTGGTGCCGCAGGCGAACACGCCGTCGATGCCGTTGCGGGCGAACAGGGCCGACTGCTGCGCGATCAGGTCGAGGTTCAGTGAACCGTCGGCGTGGAACGGCGTGTGCGGGGCGGCGACCATCTGGAAGGCGGCGGGCATTTCGGGCCTCGTAGGGTGGCTGTCGTCAGTCGGCCGGGTGGGTCGCCGCACGGAGTCTGGCAATCATCTCCGCACGCCCCAAGTTGCGGAGCGCGTCGATGTTTCGTGTCGGGATCGCGGCCAAGGCGTCCGGGTCGCCCGCCACCTCGGTCACGCTCTCTTCCCGCAGCAGGTGGAGCATCGGGTGCGGCGAGCGGTTCGTGTAATTCTCAGCCGCGTCAGCCGGCGTGCCCGCGAACTGGTACTGCGGGTGGAAACTCGCCACCTGGATGACCCCCCGGAGGCCGAGGCGGTGGACGAGCCGGTCGGCTTCGTGCAGGAAGTCGTTATACTCGGCGAAGTCCTGGAGCGCGCGGGGGTGGATAAGCAGGGTCGTTTCGACCTCCGCCCGCGGGGCTGCGACGAGTGACCGAAGCTCATCACCGAGGGCTGACAATAAGGTGTCGGCGTCGGCCGCGGCGGTGACGGCGTACCGCACCCGCCCGGCGTCGTTCACCCGCCGGGCGAACGGGCACAAGTTGAGATCGACCACCACGCCTGCCACCCACCGACGGGTGGCGTCGGCCGCGGCCTGCTCGTCGCGTTCGCTCATGGCACCCCACCGGTCTGGTTCACGGCTCGACCGACTCGCCGTTCGCGCCGACGCCGACCAACCGTACCGTCGGGTACAGCGGCCCGCCTTCGATGGGGTGCCCGGCCAGGATCACCACCCGTTCGCCGGCCAGCAGCGTGCCCGCGAGGAACGCATCCCTCACCGCCGTCGCCATGCGGTCGCCGCCGGTCCCGGCCTGGGTCATCTTCACCGGCATCACGCCCCAGTCGAGTGCCAGCCCTTGCAGCACGGCGTCGGTCGGGGCGACGGCCACCACCCGCGCCCACGGGCGGTGCCGCACCACCAGCCGGGCGGTTCGCCCCGACAGCGTGGGGATGACCAGCGCGGCCGCCCCCACTTCTTCCGCCAGAGAGCACGCGGCCGCCGCCATCGGGTCGTCTACCCCGCGGTCGGGGCGAACGACGTCCTGCCCACTGTCGATGCCCGAATCCCGCAGGTGCGACTCCGCCTCCGCGGCGATGCGGGCCATGCAGTTCACCGCCTCGACCGGGTACTTGCCCACCGCCGTCTCGCCCGACAACATCACAGCATCCGTGCCGTCGTAAATGGCGTTGGCCACGTCGCTGGCCTCGGCCCGCGTCGGCCGCGGATTCTCCCGCATCGAGTCGAGCATGTCGGTCGCGGTGATGACCGGCTTGCCCGCCGCCCGACACTCGGCGATGAGCATCTTCTGAACGGTCGGCACCTTCTCCAGCGGGATTTCGACGCCCAGGTCGCCGCGGGCCACCATTACCCCGTCGAAGGCGTGGACGATGGCCGCCGCCCGGCTCACCGCTTCAGGGCGTTCCACCTTTGCAATCACCGGCTGCCTCATCCCCACGGCCGCCATCGCCGCCCGCACCTCGACTGCGGCTTCGGGACCGCGCACGAATGACACCGCCACCCAGTCCACGCCCACTTCCGACGCGATGCGCAACGCCACGCGGTCGCGTTCGGTGACGGTCGGAATGGTCAGCGGGGTGTCGGGCAGGTTCAGCCCCTTGTTCGGCTTGAGCGTGCCGCCGACCACCACCCGCGCGGTCAGTCGCCCGCCGTCGATGCCGACCGCATCGAGTTGCAACCGGCCGTCGTCGAGCAGCATCCGCTGACCCGGCCGCACGTCGGCCAGCACTTCGGGTTCGGTCAGCACAAGATCATCCGCGTGAACCGGGTGCTCACTCAGGCTGAACGACAGCGTGTCACCGATGTGGAGTTGCCGCTCGGCCGGCATCTTCACCCGCAGTTTCGGCCCCGGCAGGTCGGCCAGCACCGCCGCGAACTTGCCGACCCGCTTGGCGGCTTCACGAAACCTCGCCACCCGCCCGCGGTGTTCGTCGGCCGTGCCGTGCGAGAAGTTGACGCGGGCCACGTCCACCCCCGCCCGCAGGATGGCGTCGAGCATGGCCGGCGAGTCGGTGGCCGGCCCCAGGGTGGCGACGATCTTGGTCCGCCGGGCAGACGACATGGTGCGCAGTCCGTGAGTATTCCCGGATGTGTACGGCGGGCGAGGGGAGTGTTCAACCGACATCCACAACACAAATCTGATTGCCGTCGGGCCGATGCCGCACGAACGCCACCCGTTTCCCGTCCGGGCTGATGACGCACGCTTCCGGCCGCGGTGGGTGTTCGCACGGTTCGGTGAGTGCAGTCACGCTCCCGACGGTCGCGTTCACCAGGCAGACACGCCCGCCGATCACGCAAGCCACCCGTTCGCCGTCCGGGTGCCAGGTGAAGCACGAATCGACCGACAGACTGCCCGTTGTCACCGGCACCGACCGCCCGGTCGGCGTCACCGTCCAGAGTTGCACCACGCCGGCCGCGTCGGGGCGAAGGAACCCGATGCGGCTGCCATCGGGCGAGCTGCGGAGCCAGTGCCGCGGGCCACCGATACCGCCGCACGTCAGTCGCCGTTGGGTCACACCCTTCGGCGGGTGTGGGAGGGTGGTGAGCGTGCCTTCGAGCGGGCCGTCGCCGGGAACTGTCAGGTCGTCCGGCAAGTCGGCGACGAACACTTCCGGCACCGCCTTCCCGTTCACATTCACCATGCCCTGAAACGCGAGCATACGCGTGTTGCCGACCCACGCCTCCTCGCACGCCCGGCTGATCTCGTCGGTGCCGTCTCGCGGGTGAGGTACGGTTCGCGTCACCAGTACGCTGAAGTAATCCCCGCTGTGATTTCGCGGGAGCGTCTTTGGCACGTTCACGGGCTTCGGGATGGCGACGCCGATGTTCCGCTGCTGCGGGTCACGCACCAGATCGTCGTCATAGGTGAAGCTGAGCCAGTCGCCGCGAGGGTGCCAGACGTGAACGTGACTGCCGCCACGGAGCGCACCGGGGGTAAATGGTGGCGTCAGGTCGCGGGCGTCGAGGGGGCGGGCTACAAAACACCCCTCCCCGCTGGAGAGGGGTCGGTTGCGGAGCAACCGGGGGTGGGGTCTTGGACGGTCTTCAAGCCCCACCCCCACCGGGTTCGCTACGCTCACCTCGTCGCCCCCTTCCCAACGGGGAGGGGTGGGTTGTGTCTCTTCGTGATGGTGATTGACTGGCATCACCACCCCCTGCCGGCGGGTCGGGCCGTAGCTGTACTCGGCCGTCGGGAACTCCGGGCCGTGGATGAACGCCACCTTCATCTCGGTCGGGTGCCACGTCGCCACCCCACAGCACGCCCCGTTTCCTGATTCGTACAGCGTCCGCACTTCACCCGTGGGGACGTGAGCTGCTTGAATGCGGGTGCCGTCGAACACACTGCCGGCGGCGTCGGAGCGGGTGTCGAAGACGATCCACTCGCCGCACGGACTCCACACGTTGCAGTTGGTGAGGATGCGCCCACCGGGGCCGGTGGTGAGTTGGCGTTCGGGCATGGCTTTCAATGTACTCCGCACTCTCCGAATGCGGGTCGCCACCACACCCGGTGTGGGCGGAGTACATGATTCACGCCCGCCGCCGAACCATATCCTGACCCCGGACCCTCTCCGGGAGCCGGCCGCATGAAACGTATCGGAATCCTCACCGCCGGGGGTGACACCCCGGCCCTGAACGCCACCATCTTCGGCGCGGTCGCCCGGGCGAACAAGCTGAACATCGAGGTGGTCGGGTTCATCAAGGGGTTCAGCAGCCTGTTCAACCCGCGGGTGCCCTACGTCCACCTGAACCCGCTGTTCAGCACCATCCCCGAACTCGACCCGGCCCGCGGCGGCACGATTCTGGGCGCCTCGCGCGATTACGTCGATGCCGACGACAAGAACGCCATCGACACCATCGGCTTCCGGCTGAAGAAGCTGGGCGTGGACGGCCTCATCTGCGTCGGCGGGGACGGCACCCTGAACGGCATGCAGGCCCTCTCCGACTGCCTGCCGACGGTCCTCGCCCCCAAGACGATCGACAACGACCTGGGGCTGAACTACCCGCACGAGCCGAACGAGTGGCGGCGGATCGACGAGGTGACCGGCCCCACCCCGCCCGTACCGGACGCCCAGGACATCGGCGGGTTCTGGTACACCCGCACCGACTCGCGGGCGTCGTTCGACCTGGAACGCATGGTGAACAACGTCACGCCGGGGTACGCCACGTCGGTGTACGTCTCGGCCAGCGGGGTGCAGCGGGTGCGGACCACGGCCGAGAGCCACCGCCGCATCGCCATCATCGAGGTGATGGGCCGGCACAGCGGGTACATCGCGCTCGGCAGCATGTACGGCCAACCGGACCTGCTGCTGGTGCCCGAGTCGCGGGTGAACATCGACGCCCTGGTGGAGCGGGTGAAGGAGATTTACGACCTGCAAAAGCACGTGGTCATCGTGTGCGGGGAGGGGATCATCGACCACAACGGGCAGGAGCTTGGGGCCGAGCGGACGAGCACCGACCCGGCCGGGAACAAGACGCTCACCGGGGCGAGCGAGGCGCTGCGCGAACTCCTGGTACGGAAACTGGGGGACGACTACTTCACCAGCAAGCGGCGGAACGAGAGCGCGCGGGCGGCCATCTTCACGCGGAAGATCGGGCACACCCAGCGGGGCGGGCGGCCGATCCTGTTCGACCGCTTCTACGCGGCGCAACTGGGCGGGCACGCGGTGGACTTGCTACTGGCCGGGAAGATGAACGCGGTCAGCATCTTGCAGTGGACGGAGGACAAGGGGTTCCACTTGGGTGAGGTGTATGCGAACGACTTCCGCGACCGCTGGGGCCTGATCCACGCCCGCAAGATGCACCCGGCCTTCTACGACCCGGGCACCCTCCGCCCGTCGGCCGTGGGCATCCGCTACCTGCTGCCCATCTTCACCAACGCCATCGGCATGGACGACCTGGAGGCGCTCCGCACCGACCTGTTCGACGAGAGCCACCTGGCACTGCCGTACCACTCGGTGAACACGGACATCAACAAGCGGATCAAGTACCTGCTCCCGGCTGACAGCGCCCGGAAGGCGAGCGACGAGTGAGGGACGCCGGGGGAAACGGGAGCAAGGCCAGGAATACTGCCAACTTCGGTGAATCAGGCGGATAGTGCCATGATGTCACTTCTTGTCGTCGGTGAGTGACGACGTGGGGATGAACCACTCCCCGCCTGCATACCGGACCTTGGTGAACATTGTGTCCCGTTTCAGCACCTCAACTTCCGTCGCTTCGGTCAGAGTCCGATACACTCCCGTCTTGGCCCACCTCTCGCGGGTGTCAGGGTTCTTGGTCACCTCACCCAGCACATAGGGTGAGGTGGCAATCGGAATCGGTGCGTTCTTTGTTGGTGTCAGTGTCACCGACACGATCGTCTGCTTGCCGGTTGTGGGTGCTACTTTCGTGGGCGTTGTCTTCACAGAGGTGACTGGTGGTGGAGAGGTCGGCCAAGCGTGAGCAGTTGTCGCCGTGGAATCAGACAGTTCGGTTGCTCCGACTCGTGTACTCGGTCGCGTACTAACTGAAGGTGTCGCGCTGGCGGTCGGGGTGGAAGGAGCCGGAACGGTGATCGGGCGAACCAACCCCAACATCGCGCCGATCATTCCGCAACCGGCAAACGCAGCCACACCACCCACCACGACTAGCAACAGCACCACGCCGGCGCATCCAACCACCGGGTTGCTCGCGAAGAACTTGCGTCGAAACCCCGAACGCGTAGTGGGGACACCGGTCGCCCTGGCGAACTGCCGCTTCGCCCTGGTAATACCAGTGACCTTGTTCCACCAACCCCTGAGACCCATGGCGCGCCCTCTCGGTCGAGGGTCAGAGTATCGTTCCGTGGCTCGAGAGCTACACCCCGACTGTTGATGCCTCACCATGTTATGCCCCGTCGAATCAGTCACGCTCGTGGCACCATCCCCAGGAGGGCCGATGGGCAGGGGTGGTAACACCACGGAGTCACAGCGTGAGCGGACAACAACCTTCCGATCGGTCCCGTGCCGTGCGCTGGATGAGGGCGAAGTACGGGGTGCCTGTGACCGAAGATGCAGACGTGGCATTCCGAGAGTCCCTGACGGACGTGGGCATCGTTCACTTGCGGCTCATCGACCTTGAAGGCCGGGCATTCTCCGCTTCAGAGGCGAACGCCAACCCTGAGTTGCTCGGGGAAGTGCCGTTCGTTTGCGCTGTGACAGGGTTCTGGGTGATGGCCGGGTACGAACTGGTACGCACACTGCGAGAGGGGTTGAAAGGAGCGAAGCACTGGAGGTGGTGCAAGGTGAATCTGGACCATATCGACGCCGTCGTGCATCAGTTCGAGCCCGTCCGGATGCCTTTGGCCAAGCTCCAACCGCCGAAAAACAAGAATCTCCACCCCGTCGTGTACCACTTTCCACGCACAGTATGGGGTGCCGACGACGCGCTGGGGTGGGAAGTCGCACCTGGGCGAGATGTCACCCGACGTGAACTGTCGGATGCACTGCTCAAGCTTATAGAAGAAGCTACGGGTCGCGTGTAAACTGCGATTCCCCCCAACGTTCACCACCCCGACAGTTGCGCATCCGGGCTACCGCTTGTCATCCCACTCGGCGAGGACGTCCTCGGCGATCTCGGCCACGTCGTCGTACTCGCTACGGGCGGCCTTGCGGAGGGCGTCGCGGTCCTTCGGGCCGATGGCCACCAGCGCTTCCGTCGCCTCGCCCTCACTCCGCCGGCAACACCTGCCGCACGAGCGCCAGCAGGGCGGCCTCGGCCGACACGTTCGCGTCGTGGACCGGGTCGCTGACGTCCCCGTTCGGCACCAGCTTGTAGTCCGTCATCCTCACCCCGCCGCGGCCGACCGTCACGCTCACCTCGATCACCCCGCTGATCGTCTTCGCCTCCGGCACCGTCATCGGCAGCCGCTGGCCCAGCACCACGTCCCACGACTTCCGCTCGTACTCGCCGGTGTACGGCAGCTTGATGACCGCCGTGCCGTCCTTCAGGTCCGAACAGACCGGCACGCCCGTGCTGCCGTCGAACGTGAACTCGTAGTGCCGCATGGTCTTGAACACGCCGCCGGTCTTGTCCGCCGTGCGGAAGTTCTCGACGGGCTGCTCGCGGAGTTGGCGGGCCACCTGCCGCAGTTGCTCCTCCGGCGCCGGCGGGGCGGCGAACAGCATTACCAGTGGGATGACGGCCGACACCGCCGCGACACCACCGACCGCCCACGGCCACCACGACCGCTTCCGCCCGACCACCCGCCGCATCGGGCGGGCGCCGGCGGCGATGGCGTCGAGCCGTTCGACCACCCCGGCGGCGGTGTTCGGGTGGCGGTCGGTGTGCTGCTTGGCCAGCAGGCCGAGCACCAGTTCGTCGAACGCGGCGGGCAGGTCCGGGCGGCCGGCCGACGGCGGCGGCGGCGTGTGGTTGAGCAGCGACGAGAGCGTCACCATGATCGACTCGCCGGCGAACGGGTTGCGGCCGGTGGCCGCCTGGTGCAGCACCACCCCCAGGCTGAACAGGTCGGACGCGGGGCCGACGTCCCGCGCCTCCACCTGCTCCGGGGCCATGTACGCGGGGGTGCCGAGCATCACCCCGAGGGTGCTCAGCGGGTCTTCTCCCAGCCAGCGGTCGCGGGTGTGGGCCAGCCCCAGGTCGAGCAACTTGACCGTGCCGTCGGTGGCCAGCCAGATGTTCGCCGGCTTGATGTCGCGGTGCGTCAGCCCGCCCGCGTGCAGCGCCGCCAGCCCCTCCGCCACCCCCCGCCCGATCCGCACCAACTCGGCGAACGTCAGCGGTCCGTCCCGCCGCAGGCGGGCGGCGAGCGTCTCCCCTTCGAGCAGCGGCATCACCAGGTACGGCCGCCCGCGGTACTCGCCCACGTTGTACACCGCCACCACGTTCTCGTGGTGGATCGACGCGCACGCCATCGCCTCGCGGGCGAACCGCCGGCGGGCGACCGCGTTGTCGGTCATGCCCAGGTGCAGGAACTTGACCGCCACCCGCCGGTTCAGCCGGGTGTCGTTCGCCTCCCACACCTCGCCCATGCCGCCGCGGCCGAGCGGGCGGACGAGCACCAGCCCGTCGGTCGTGTCGCCGGTCGTCAGCCAGTCCGGGTTGGCGACGGTGAACGACCTGTTGCTGTCAGCCAGGGCCGTTTCCAGCGCCGACGGGGCGATCGAATCGTCCGGCTCGCCGCCGTTCCGCGCCGCCCACTCCATCACTCGCACCCGCTGGGCCAGCAGGTCGCGGAGGTCGGGCGCGTCGGCGCACAAGTCGGCCGCGGTCTGCGGGCGACCGGCCCGCCGGCCGGCCTCCCAGCGGTCGAGCAACTGTTCCAGGCGGTCGTGGTCGTTCGTCGTCACCGTCGTGCCCTCGGCGGATGAGGCCGGGCGAGCCTCACAGTGGACGTTCCCCTAAGAATACACCTCCGGTGCCCCCGCTCTGAACCCGAGAACGTGAGAAATGTCCGCTCCGCCCGACGCCCCGACGCCTCTCCCGACAGTGCGCTTAAAAATCGAACGCCGGTCGTCACACCCGTGGGTGTTTCAAAAGATGGTCGAGTGGCCGTCGGCCCGGCTGCCGAACGGGTGCGTGGTGGACATCGAGGACAAGTCCGGGGCGTGGGTCGGCCGCGGCTTTTTCAACGGGCACTCGCGAATCGCCCTGCGGGTGCTGACGGGCGACAAGAACGAGCCGATCGATGCCGCGTTCTTCGCCAACCGCATTGCCCGCGCCGCGTCCCTCCGCCGCGACGTGCTCAAGCTGGACGACGTGACCGACGCCTACCGGCTCATCCATTCCGAGGCCGACGGGCTGAGCGGGCTGGTGGTCGACCGCTTCGCGGACACTTTGGTGGTGGAATTCTTCTCGGCCGGCATGTTCCGCCAGCGCGGGGTGATTCAGGAAGCACTCTTGCAGCAATTCCCCGGCGCGAACGTCTACTACTTCGCCGAGGAACACGTCGGCAAACAGGAGTCCTTCGACTGCCGCCCGCCGGTTCCCCCGCCGCCCTTCACCATCACCGAACACGGGGTGAAGTTCCGAGTGGCCCCCGGCAGCAAGCACAAGACGGGGTTCTTCGTCGATCAGCGGGACAACCGCAAGTTCCTGGCGAGCCTGTGCGGGGGCGGCAAGCGGGTGCTGGACTTGTGCTGCAACAGCGGCGGGTTCGGCGTGTACGCGAAGGCGCTCGGCGGGGCGGGCGAGGTGATCGGCGTGGACCTCGACGAGACCGTCATCGAGGTGGCGAAGCAGAACGCGAAGCTGAACAAGGCGGAGGTGCGGTTCATCCAGGCGGACCTGTTCGCGTGGCTGCGGGACGTGTTGCCCAACGGCGAGCGGTTCGACGTGGTGGTGCTCGACCCGGCGAAGATGACCCGCGACCGTGAGGACGTGATGGGGGCGCTGCGGAAGTACCTGGACATGAACAAGCTGGCGATGATGGCGGTGAAACCGGGCGGGGTGTTCCTGACCTGCTCGTGTACCGGACTGGTGGGCGAAGCCGACTTCCTCGAAACGCTCCGCCGTGCCGCATGGCAGGCCCAACGCGAGGTGCAGATCATCCGCGTCAGCGGCGCCGGCGGCGACCACCCGTTCCTCGGCCACGTCCCGGAGGGGAGGTATCTCAAGGCGGTGTTCGCACGGGTGTGGTGAAGCTCACTGCTTGCGGCGTGCGTACCGGCCAGCCAACTTGATCCAATCCGCCACTTTCGGCGGGATCGGCTGATTACCAGCCAGTTTCACCCTGCCACGGTCAAGACGCCCTCGCGACGGAGTGTTCCAAACGAAATCGCTGTCCACAATGTCACCCTGTTTGACGGTGAGAACCAACTCGATGAAAGCTTGACGGAAGACAATCTCCGAGATGAGTTCCTTCTGGTAGTAATGGCGAATGTCTCCACCGGCTGTACCAGTTGGTTTCGCAGAGGTCGCAAAGGGGTCAAGCTTGTCGAGTAGTGATCGCGCCAACTCTTGCACCAGCGGAGACTTCGTGGCAACGATGCGCTTAGAGCGGTTCTCGCATTGGTGTAGCGCCGGTGGTCGGGTTCGGGTAGGGTGGAGTGACCGAGGAGGGCCACCCGATGAGGGCGTACTCGTCCGACCTGCGGGAGCGGGTTCTAGCCGACTGCGACGCCGGGCTGAAGACC
>JANNDF010000374.1:0-1780 GCA_031387445.1 Planctomycetia bacterium | reverse complement strand
GGAATCCACCCGGCGGCCCACGTCGTCCGGCTCGTCGAGGAGACGAATTCACCCACTACCGCCGCGGGCCGTACTGGCCGGGGAAGTACGGGTTGGAGTACCCGCCGGGCGGGTAGGCGCCAGGGCCGGCCGGGCCGAAGTCGGCGTCCGGCGTCGGGGCGGGCGTCATGAAGTGGGCGTTGTACGGGTAGTACAGGTACCACGGGGCGGCCTGGAACGCCGGCAGCGGCTGCTTGAGGAAGAACCGCTGGAGCGGCTTGCCGTTGTGGGTCGGCACGTTGAGCGGGTTGGCGGTGCCGCCGGCGGAGGCGGTGCCCGTGCTGAGGAGCAGACCGAATGCGGCAGCCAGGGCGATGAGAAGCTTCTTCATGAGGCTCAGTCCTTTCGAGTCCGTGAAAGATGGTGGCGATCCCGACGGGGTGCTCACCGAGGCAGGGGTAACATGCCCGAAGGTTCGGGCGGCGGGGGCAAAGTCCGGGTGAATCGGGGGAGACAAAGGCGGGAGGGGCGCGGCGAAACCGTTCCGGCCGGCACACCCGCCCGCGGCGGGCGGGTCAGAACCCGCAGCCTTTACCGCACGGGTTGCACCGGTGAAACACGTTCCGGAAGGTGGCGAGCGCGTAGTCCCCGCACTCCTTCTGGTGGAACAGCCCGCCCACGCGTCCGCCCAGTTTCAGCCCGCCGCACCCGCCGCCGCACCCGCGCAACCCGCAGTGCCCGCAGGCGCCGTCAGCGGGCCAGCGGGACCGCGGGCCGGTGTACCGCAGGTCCGAGGTCCACGGGCCGTAAGGGGCGAACGGGTAGTACCCCTCGTAGGGGCCGTAGTTCACCAGCGGGCCGTCTTGCAGGGTGCTGCCGAACAACCGCATGCAGAACCCGCCGCCGGCGAATGGCCCCGATCCGGTCGGCCGCCCGGCGCCGGCGAGCGGGCCGCACGACGCACACCCCTGTGCCTTCGCCACGTCGGCACATGCCAACAGCACCGGCAGGGCCAGCAGCCCCGCCCACAGCATCCTTCGCATGGGAAAATCCGTTTCGAGATGGAGGGCCGGACCGTGGCCGACTCCCGGCGCAATCCTGGGTCCGGTCGCACGGCAACTGTGCGCCACGATTCCGCCCGCGGCGGGGCGCCCGCCCGCCGCCATCGCCGGTTGCCGCCCGCGCCGCCCGCGCCAGCGGGTGTTCAGTGCGCCACCTCGCCAACTGGCGCGTCGCACACCGCCCGCAATTCCTCCGCCGTCGCCCCGATCGCCCCGACCGGCCGACCGTCCGGGCCGTGACAGTCCGACCCGCCGGTCGTCAACAGCCCGAGCCGCTTCGCCACAGCCACCAGTGCCGTCGTTCGCCCCACCCCGGCCGCCGGGAACTTCACTTCGATGCCACCCAGCCCGGCCTCTTTCATCCGGGCGAAGTCGGTTTCATTCAAGTCGGTCGACGGGTGCGCCAACACTGTCACGCCGCCGGCCGAACGGATCAGCGCCGTCGTCTCGGTGAACGGGATTTTCAACTTGGGGATCACCTTCGCCGAGAGCGGGCCGACGAACCGCCCCCACGCCTCGCCGTAACCGCGTGCGAGGCCGGCGCGAACGAGCAAGTTCGCCACATGCCGTCGGCCGAGGCTGGCGGTGGACGCTTCGAGCGCCGACACGATACCGTCGTCGAGGGACTGGCCCCGTTCACGCAGCAGGCGGATGTAGTCGTGGAACCGCTCCCGGCGGCGGAGACAGAGGAGGTGGAGGCGGTCTTGAAGAGACCTCACCCCCCGACCCCCTCTCCATGT
>JANNDF010000339.1:0-3770 GCA_031387445.1 Planctomycetia bacterium | reverse complement strand
GAACTGCCGGCTTGCCCGCCGGTCACGTCGTGGACCTTCCCGCACTCGCACGCCACCGGGTACGTCTGCTGGCTCATGGGTCGATCCTCGCAGGCCGGTTCACCACGGAAGCCCTCGCCACTAAAGTAGAGAGGTTCCGCCCCATGTGAATTGTCCGCCATGCTGTTGCTGTCTTGCACCGATGTGTCCCGCGGGTACGACGCCACTCCCTTATTTGAGGGAGTGAGCTTCGAGCTGCACGCCGGCGAGCGGGTCGGCTTTGTGGGGCCGAACGGGGCGGGCAAAACCACCCTCCTCCGCATCCTGTCGGGCGACGACGACCCCGACACCGGCAAGGTGCAACTGCACGCCGGCGCGCGGGCCGGGGTGCTCCTCCAGGTGGCCGCGTTCCCGCCCGACCGCACCCTGTTCGCGGAGGCGAAGTCGGCACTCGACGAGTTGATCGCCACCCAGCACGAGCTTCAAGAAGTGGCCGAACTGATGGCCACCGCGAGCGAGGGCGAGCACAGGCAACTGGCCGAGCGGTACGAGCGGCTGAACGAACTGCTCTCCGCCAACGACGCCTACACGCTCGACCACAAGGTCGAAGACGTGCTCACCGGGCTGGGCTTCAAGAAGGCGGATTACGACCGCCCGGTGGTGTCGTTCAGCGGCGGCCAGCAGCGGCGATTGCTGCTGGCGAAGCTGCTGCTGAGCGCCCCGGACGTGATGCTGCTCGACGAGCCGACCAACCACCTCGACATCACCACGACGCGGTGGCTCGAAGACTACCTGTGCCGCCAGCCGCAGGGGATGCTGCTCATCAGTCACGACCGCTACTTGCTGGAGAAGGTGACGACCAAGACGCTCGAACTGCATGACCGGCAGATCACGTCGTACCCCGGCAGCTTCAAGCAGTACGTGCGGCTGCGGGACGAGCGGTTCGAGCGGCAGTTGAAGGAGTACCAGTCGCAGAAGGAGTACGTGGAGAAGCAGGAGGAGTACATCCGGCGGGCGCACTACGGGCAGTTGGCGAAGCAGGCGCAGAGCCGCGTGAAGGCGCTCGACAAGCTGGAACGGGTCGAGAAGCCGACGAAGGTGAGCGGGCCGAACATCCACTTCCAGGACGTGACCCGGAGCGGCGACATCGTCTTCCACACCGAAGACCTGTGCAAGAGCTACGGCAGCAAGGAACTGTTCCGCGACCTGAGCTTCGACGTGAAGCGGGGCCAGCGGCTGGGCGTCCTCGGCCCGAACGGGTGCGGGAAGACGACCCTGCTGAAAATCCTGCTCGGCGACGAATCGCCGACGAGCGGACTGGTGCAGCGCGGGCACCTGGTGTTCACCGGCTACCTCGACCAACACTTGAAACTGCTGCCGGAGAACGAGCCGGTGCTGCGGGCCATCTGGCCGGAACCCGACCCGGCGCTGACCGAGCAGAAAATGCGTGACCTGCTCGGCCGCTTCGGGTTGCACGGGGAGATCGTGCAGCGGCCGGTGAAGCAACTGAGCGGCGGCGAGCGGAGCCGGGCTGCGCTGGCCAAACTGACCGTCGCCGGCACGAACGTGCTCATCCTCGACGAGCCGACAAACCACCTCGACATCTGGGCGTGTGAATCGTTGGAACTGGCACTGAAGGCCTACGAGGGGACGTGCATCGTCGTCAGCCACGACCGCTACTTCCTGAACGCCGTGTGCGATGTGCTCATCGTGTTCGAGTTCGAGCGGCCGGAGGTGGTGTACGGCAACTTCGACACCTACGAGTTGCTCCGGGCCGCGCGGCTGGAAGCGGGGATGGGCCGCGAGTCGAAGGCACAGGTTAGCCGCGAGGCATCGCCGAGCGCGTCGAACAAGGTGAAGCGGAAGCGGAAGTACCCGTTCAAGAAGGCCTCGGATGTCGAGGCCGAGATCGCCACGCTGGAAGCGAAGATCGCCGAACTGGAAGTGGCCCTCACCACGCCGGACGTGTACCGCGATTCTGACCGGGTGAAGAAGACGATGGCCGACATCGCCGCCGGCAAGGTGCGGCTGCCGCAACTGTACGAGCACTGGGAAGAGGCGATGGAACTGAACGGGTGACCCGACTTGAGCGAATTCGTATCGCGTGTTCCTCTCGTGGCACACGAGTACGGCACCACCCGCACGCCCGCCCCCGTTTGCCCCGCCCGATCAACCCGAACTCGGCAGACCGCCCGGCATTACTCGTCGCCCGGTTCGGCAGAGCCGCCCGCCTCCGTTGGCCGATTCAACGGACGCCAGCCGTACCGGATTACGGCGACGTGTTCCACACTCAACGGAATGAGCCAATGCGTACTCGTCTGCTCGGGGCGGTTGCCGCCCTCGTCGGTTGTGCCGCCTTCGCCACCGCCCAGACCTCGCCCGTTCCCGGCGTTCCGCCGGCCGCAGCACCCGCCGTTCAACCCGCCCCGATTCCCGGCACCCCGCCGGGCATGATCCCGGTGCCGGTCGCCCTGCCGCCGGCCAGTCTGCCCGCCCCGCCGGCCGTCCCGCCGGTCATGGCCAGCAACCCGAACTGCGGCACTCCGGCTGTCGCCGCCCCGTGCAACACGTGCGGCAAGCCGGCCAAGAAGGCGTGCGGCGGGCTGCTCAGCAAGTTCCTCATCGGCGAAGGCACCGCCACCCCGATCTCGTGCGGTTGCTTTGCCGCCGAGCGGACGCTCATGTTCGGCGGGTGCCGCGCGTTCCACACCCCCGGCAAGACGTGCAACGGGTCCGCTATCGAGTACGGGCCGGGCGGCATGGGCTACTACGACAACTGCAAGAGTGTGGGCAGCTTCATCAACCGCTAACCCGCGGTGTGCCGGTGAACCCCGGCAGTGATGCCGGGGGTGATAGACTTCTCACTCGATCACCCCCGGCGTCACTGCCGGGGTTCACCATTTGGGGGCCACCTGATGCGGCGGCTGGTGTTGCGGCTGTGGGACGCCTGGTTCGGCAAGGAGGTCGCCGAGGTGGAAGCGGCGGCCGAGCAGTTCCGCTCGTCCGCGGCGGGGAAACGGCCGGACTGGAAAACGATGTGGGTGCTGGTCGTGGCGGCCGTCACACTCACCGGTCAGCGGTTCTGGCAGCAGTTCGTGCCGGTCACGCAACTCGGGCGAGAACACGGATTGTCCTGGGAGTTCTCGTCACTCCTCGCGTTCGCCGCCGGCTGTGTCTTCTGGTACTGCGTTCCGGCGGTAGCCGTCATCACGTTCGGGTTCCGCGAACGGCTGACCGACTACGGCGTGAAGTTCCGCGGGTGGAGCAGCGGGTGGAAGATTTACCTGGCGTTCGTGGCGGTGATGGTGCCGCTGGTGTACGTGTTCTCGGGGGAGGAGAAGTTTCAACAGATCTACCCGTTCTACAGCACCTGGACGCCGGAAGGGGAGGGGTGGAGTCGACTGCTGGCGTGGGAGGTCGCCTACGCACTTCAGTTCGTCGCCCTGGAGTTCTTCTTCCGCGGCTTCCTGGTACACGGTCTGAAGCAACGCTTCGGCGTGTACTCTGTGTTCGTGATGACCGTGCCGTACTGCATGATCCACTTCGGCAAGGCGCTGCCCGAGTGCCTGGCCAGCATCATCGCCGGCGTCGCACTCGGCCTCATGAGCTTGAAGACGCGGAGCGTCTGGCTCGGGGCGGTACTGCACATCTCGGTGGCGTGGGGAATGGACGCCTGCTCGCTCTGGCGGAAGGGGCTGCTCGGCTTGTAATGTGGTCTGCTCGCTCCGCGGGCGGGGTCCGCAGACCCCGCGCGGAGCGAGCCGACCACATCATCACGCCGTGGGGGTCGG
>JANNDF010000333.1:0-7226 GCA_031387445.1 Planctomycetia bacterium | reverse complement strand
CTGGGTGTCATCGACTTCCGCACCCAGCCGGCTGACGCCGGCGGTTCCAGAAACACCAACCGCATCACCCGAACAGTTCACTCACCACGCTGCCGCGGCTGATGGGCATGGGACGGTTCTGGGCGTCGCGGATTTCGGTCTCCGGGTCCAGCCCCAGTGCGTCGAACATCGTCGCGGCCAGGTCTTCGGGCGTCACGCGGCCCTCGGTCGGCTGAGCACCCAGTTTGTCGCTCTTGCCGTACACGAACCCCTTCTTGATGCCGGCCCCGGCGAGCACCGCGTTGTAGCACGCCGGCCAGTGGTCCCGCCCGCCGTTGCTGCTGATCTTCGGCGTGCGGCCGAACTCGCCCACCCACACGAGCAGCGTGGTGTCCAACAGGCCGCGGTCTTTCAGGTCGGTGATGAGCGTCGAAAGCGTCTGGTCGGTGAGGGGCAAAAGCTCCTTCAACCGATCCGGCACGCTCTCCCCGCGGAAGCCGTGGTAGTCCCACCCGTTGCCCGCCCCGCCGATGGCACGGGCGAAGTAGACGTTCACCCACTTCGCCCCGGCTTCCACCAGCCGGCGGGCGAGCAGGCAACTCTGCCCGTAGGTGGTGCGGCCGTACTTCTCGCGGGTCTCCTTCTTCTCTTTGCTCAGGTCGAAGGCGTCCTTGAACGTGGGCGAAGTGAGCAGCGCCACCGCTTGCTGGTAGCTCTCGTCCACGCCCTTCGCCACCGCCGACGTTTCGAGCAAATCGGACTGCTCGTCGATCAGCTTGAGGATGTCGGTACGGCTCTCCAGTCGCTTCGCACTCACCCCTTCGGGCAGGCTCAGTTCCGGCAACCGAAAGCCTTCCTTGTTCGGGTCGTCGGCCACGAACAGCGGGTTGTGGCTCTTGCCCAGAAACGTGCTGTTCTGACCGGGGGTGATGCTGCCGTCGGCGATGACGTGCGGGAAGGACACGAACGTGGCCACGCCCTTCTTCGCCGGGGCCAGCTTGCTGACGATACTGCCGTAAGCCGGGAACAACTCCTGCGAGTCCCGCAACCGCTGGTCGTCGGTCGGCGGGGGCATGCCGGTGAGTGAGTAGTACCCGGCCGAGTTGTGGTTGTTCATCTTGGTGCCGTGCTGCATGCACCGCACCACCGTCGTCTGGTCGAGCACCTTCGCCACCTGCGGCAGCATCTCGCAGATGTGCAGCCCGGTCACAGATGTCGGGATCGGCTTGTGATACCACCCGCGGACGTTGTCCGGGGCGTCCGGCTTGGGGTCGAACGTCTCGTGCTGGCCCGGCCCGCCCCACTGGTGCAGGAAGATGACCGATTTCGCTTTGGCCTTCCGCGCCGACTTCTTCTCGGCGGCGAGCAACTGCGGCAGCGTCAGGCCGAACAGCCCGACGCCGCCCACGCGGAGAGCGGCGCGACGGGTGAGGTGCAATGGGGAAGGCATGACAAAACCTGTGGAGAGACGCCGACATCGTAACCGAAGGGCGGCGGGAACAGAAGAGACCTCACGGCACCGGCAGGCCGTCCAGCACCCGCTTCACCACCGCGTCAGCCTTCAGGTCTTCCGCCTCGGCCTCGTAGCTGAGCATCACCCGGTGCCGGAGCACGTCCGGGGCGGCGGTCTTCACGTCTTCCGGCGTGACGTACCCGCGGCCGTTCAGGAACGCCTGGGCCTTCGCCGCCCGCACCAGCGCCAGCGTCGCCCGCGGGCTGGCCCCGCACTGGATCAGCCCGGCCAAATCCAATCCGTACTCGCCCGGCGTGCGGGTGGCCCGCACCACGTCCACGATGTACCCCCGCACCTTTGGGTCGACGAACTGCACGTCCACCGCGTGCCGCAACTCCGCCAGGTCGTTCGGCTGCAATGCCGGTGACACGTGGGTGTCACTGTCCACGCTGCCCATGCGGTCGAGGATGGCCAACTCGTCGTTCCGGCCGGGGTAGTCGATCAGCACCTTCAGCATGAAGCGGTCCACCTGGGCCTCGGGCAGCGGGTAGGTGCCCTCCTGCTCGATGGGGTTCTGCGTGGCCAGCACGAAGAACGGCCGGGGCAGCTCGAACGTGCGGTCGCCGATGGTGACTTGCCGCTCCTGCATGGCTTCGAGTAGGGCGGATTGTACCTTCGCGGGGGCGCGGTTGATCTCGTCGGCCAGCACCACGTTGGCGAACACCGGCCCCTGCTTCACGCTGAACTCGCCCGTGCGGGGGTTGTAGATCTGCGTGCCGACCACGTCGGCCGGCAGGAGGTCCGGGGTGAACTGCACGCGGCTGAACTTGAGGGCGAGTGCCGCCGCCACCGTGCGGACGGCGAGCGTCTTCGCCAGCCCCGGTACGCCTTCGAGCAGCACGTGCCCGTCGGTGAGCAGGCCGATGACCAGCTTGTCCACCAGCCGCCGCTGGCCGACCAGCACGGCCGACACGGTGGCGTAGAATGGGTCCAGCTTGCGGAGGAACGGCGTGGGATCAGGTGGCGTCATGAAGGGGGTTCACCACGAAGAACACGAATCAGACGAATGAAGAGCGAAGGGCGAACAGGAGCACGACCGCCCGGATTCGTTTTATTGGTCCGGCCCGCGGCTGATGTTCTCCCCGGAATCAGCGAGAGGAGGGTGCTCTGCCCTGACCGTGTGCGCCACCGCCTGCTGGACGAGCGGCTCCGGGAAATCTTTGGCAGCGGGTGCCGATGAGTGTCCGGAAAGTGCATATACGGTGAGCCGGTGGTGCGCGCCGCCGGTTCCCGACCTGGGATGCGTCCATGACCGACGAGAGCCTGTTTGCCGCCGCCCTCGAACGGCCAACGCCTGTGGAGCGAGCGGCGTTCCTCGCCGTCGCGTGCGACAACCCGGAGCAGCGGGCGCGGGTCGAAAGGCTGCTCAACATTGTCTCCCGTGCCGGCACGTTCGTCAGTCGGCGGCCCGTCTCCGACACCACCCGCTCGCACGACACGCCCGCCGATTCCGACCCGCCACCAACCGTTGAAGGCCGAGGGTCGTCGGCCGCACCACCGCGACCCGTGAAAGTCCCGCCGGTGCGCCGCGGCACGGCCCGCCCGTCTGTACGTAGGGTGAAGCTCGCCGCAGCGGGCCTGGGTGTTCTGTTTCTGTTGGCAATGCTGGTGTGGGTGGTCTTCGCCGTCACGCAACCGTCGAACCCTCCCCCTCCCCCCTCCGTGACTGAGCCGACACCTCCAGAGCCGACGCGGTACGCCATCCCGCTCGGCACGCAAGCCGACGGCGACGACGAACATACCCTGACCGGCGACCGGCGACTGCCGGTGTGGGTGAAGACGACGGTGAAGGGCGAGGTGGTGCGGTTCCGGTTGATCCCGGCCGGCGATCCGGACGGCACGCGGCCGTTCTACGTCAGCGAGCGGAAGGCGAGCAACGCGATCGTCTACCCGAACCCGGCCGGTCGTCCCGGCGGGCCGACCGCTCCGGCCGTCGGGTGTACCGCTGCCGAAGCGATGGCCTCCGTCCGTGCCTCATTCGGCACCGCGGGCGGCCGATTACCCACCCCGACGGAGTGGGACCACGCCGCCGGCCTGTACGCTCTCCCGCCGGGGCGAACGGCCGTCACAGACCCGGCCGGGAACGCGGCTGTCAGACGAAAGGAACCCGCTCCGCCCGTCGCTGGACCGAATGGCGATGTCAACTGTTACGGCCTGTTGGACATGGCCGGCAACGGCCGCGAGTGGACGTGCGGGGTGATTACGAAACTGGACACCCCGCCGGAGGTGACGCCCCGCCCGTCAGGCCCGTTCAAGCCCGACGACCTGCTCGTCCTCCGCGGGTGAACTACACCCTCAAGGAAGGGCTGTCATTCGCGCAGTTGGGACTCGAGGCGAGTGGCATACTGCTCCAGCGGCAACTGGCCGGCGAAGCCAGCCCGTACACCGGCTTCCGGGTGGTGCTGCCGATCAACGACCGGTGAGCAGGGCGACGACCCACCAGCACCAACCACAACGCCCTCACCCCAACACCCGCACCACCCGGCACGGGTTGCCGGCGGCGAACACGCCGGCCGGGATGTCCCGCGTCACCACGCTGCCGGCCCCGATGACGGTTCTGTCGCCGACGGTCACGCCGGGGCAGATGATCGCCCCGCCGCCCACCCACACGTCCGATCCGATGGCCACCGGCTTGCCCGACTCCTGCGTGCGGCGGAGGGCGGCGTCCATCGGGTGGGTGGCGGCGTAGATCTGCACCGCCGGGCCGAACAGCGTGTGATCGCCGACCGTCACCGGGCACACGTCGAGCACCAAGCAGTTGAAGTTGAAGAAGCACTTGCGGCCGAGGCGGATGTTCGACCCGTAGTCGCAGAAGAACGGCGGCATGACCCACACGTCGTCCCCGCCCGCGGCGAACAACTCGGTGAGGAGGCGACGGCGGTCGTCCTGGTCACGTTCGCGGGTGTTGTTCAGCTCGAAGCACAGGTCGCGGGCACGCTCCCGCATCCGGGCCAACTCGGCGTCGAGCGGGTCGTACAGTTTACCGGCCAGCATCTTTTCGAGTTCGGTCGGCATGACTTCTCTTGAGGTGTGCACCACGAATCAGACGAATCAGACGAATCAGGCACCCAGGAATCGACCCGCATTTATCGCTCGCAGACCTTTGTTTTCATTCGTCTGATTAGTGGCTGACTCTTATGCCTTCGCCCGCCACTCCGCCTTGCCCCGTTACCCCCGTCAAGCTATAACCGCGTGGTTTGTGCGACCGACCACCGCGGGTTGAAAATGCGTAACTTCGTTCGTGTGCTCCGTCTCTCGTGGGCTTATCGCACACGCCTCATCATTTCCGTCGCCGCCGCCCTGCTCGCGTCCGTGTGCTGGAGCCTGAACATCTCGGCGGCGTACCCCATCCTGAAAGTGCTCAGCAGCAATGAGAGCCTGCACACCTGGGCGGAAAAGCAGATTGAGCACTACGAGAAGGAGGGGAGCGACGAGACGCTATTGAGGCACCAGGAGCGGCTGCGACAGGAGAAAGCCGAACTGGATGCCCGCCCGGACGCCCCCGACCGCGGGAACACCCTGCGACGGATCGACGCCGAGCAGGCCCGTCTAAGCAAAAACCAGGCCGAGGCTCTCAAGAAAGCGGCCGACTACCGCTGGCTGAGAACGGCCGTCATTCAGCACCTGCCGAACGACCCGTTCAAGACGTTCGGGTGGATCATCTTCGCCCTGGTGGTGGGCATCGCGGTGAAGGGGGTGTTCGAGTTCGTCCAGGAGGCACTCGTCGGGGCGGTGGTCCAGCGGACGCTGTTCGACTTCCGCAACCAGTTCTTCCGCCGCGCGCTGCACCAGGATCTGAAACAGCTCGGCGAGACCGGCCCGGCCGAGCTGATGGCCCGCATGACGAACGACGTGGAGCAACTGGGCACCGGCATGAAGATGCTGTACGGGCGGGTGATGCTCGAGCCGCTCAAGATGGCGCTGAGTTTGGCGTGCGCGTGCGCCATCAGTTGGCAGCTCACCCTGGCGTTCCTGGTGGCGGTGGCCGTGGCCGTGTTCGCGCTGAACAAGGTGAGCCGGGCGATGAAGAAGGCCGCCCGCAAGGTGCTCGAGCGGATGACCGAACTGTACCGCGTGCTGCGGGAGTCGTTCGACGGGCTGCGGGTGGTGAAGGCGTTCACCGGCGAGAGCCGCGAGCGGCGGCGGTTCCGGGCGGCCAACCAGGACTACTACAAGCGGACGGTGCGGGTGATCAACATCGACGCGGCCATCGGGCCGGTGCTGGAAACGCTCGGCGTACTCGCCGTCGGGCTGGTGCTGCTGGCCGGGGCCTACCTGGTGCTCGCCGAGCGGACCGACCTGTTCGGCATGCAGATGCTGAGCGAGCCGATCGGCCCGGAGGCGCTGCTCACCCTGTACCTGCTGCTCGCCACCATCGCCGACCCGGTGCGAAAGTTGAGCAGCGTGTGGACGAAGACGCAGTCGGGCGTGGTGGCGGCCGACCGCATCTTCGCCCTGTACGACCGCGTGCCGGCGGTCGGGGCGAACGCCGACGGGCCGATGGTGCCCAGGCACGAGCAGACGATCGCGTTCAAGAACGTCAGCTTCAGCTACCTGCCCGGCCGCTCCGCCCTGAACGACGTGAGCCTGGAAGTGACCGCCGGCGAGACGGTCGCCCTCGTCGGCCCGAACGGGTGCGGGAAGACCACGCTGCTCGGGCTGCTCCCGCGGTTCTACGACCCCGACCACGGCGAAATCCTGATCGACGGCGTGGCCCTGCGGGGGGCCAACCTGCGGAGCCTGCGGAAGCAACTCGGGCTGGTGACTCAGGACACGCAACTGTTCGACGACACCATCCTGTCGAACATCGCGTTCGGCCGGCCGGGGGCGACGCAGGAGGAGGTGGAGGCGGCGGCGAAGGCGGCGCACGCACACGAGTTCATCGTGGACATGCCGCAGGGGTACGCCACTCGCACCGGGGACATGGCGGCCAGCCGGCTGAGCGGCGGGCAGAAGCAGCGGCTGGCCCTGGCCCGGGCCATCCTCCGCGACCCGCGGATTCTCATCCTGGACGAGTTCACGAGTCAGATCGACGGCGAGAGCGAGGCGAAGATTCACGAAGCGCTGCGGACGTTCGTGAAGGGCCGCACCACGTTCCTCATTACGCACCGCCGCAGCACACTGGAACTGGCCGACCGGATCGTGGTGATGGACGGCGGGCGGATCGTGGCGACGGGCAAGCACGCCGACCTGCTGGTGACCAGCAGCACCTACCGCCGCCTGTACGACTCCCAACCGAGTGAGGCGAAGGGTGAGGGCGGAGGCGGAACTTTGACCGAACTCAGGCCCCAAGGCGAGACGGTGGCGAGGGATGCCACCGTGCCCCCGGTGGTCATCCCCGCGGCCGGTGTCCAACCGCCTATTCCTCCGCAGCAGGCGACTCCGACCGACCCCGCTGGCGGAGAAGTGCCTCAAGCGGCTCAGATCACACTTTTGAAGGACTTGATGGACGACTCGCAAGTGAAGCTCACCCCGGCGCAGCAGAAGCTCGGCCGGATGATGCGGGGTGAGAAGCCGTGACTTGGCCTTCGCGGGTGAACATTCACGTCACCCCCTCGCCTCACCGAGCGAAGGGAAAAGTGCGGCGTAAACACGCAGGGCTGTATCCCGTTTCACATTACCGCTTGATGAGCCGGAGTGCTTCGTGGGGGTGGGCGGCGAATCGTCGCATGGCCGCCGCCCGACGGGTCGCCTCCACCCCGGCGAGCAGGTGCAGCGTGGTGTTCCGGAGCGC
>JANNDF010000326.1:0-2300 GCA_031387445.1 Planctomycetia bacterium | reverse complement strand
CCGACACTTGATCGCGTGGTTGCGGTCCCCGGCCGCTCGACCCGCCCTACAAGATCCAAGCCGCGGGGGATAGGTGGGGGGACAAGTGGTGAGACTTGAGACTACTCTGCCAAAATGGCAGTCGCGCTGCCGGAGTTGTGGCGTTCGCCGTGCCGGTCGGGTATGCTCACCAACCTGCCGGTTCGCCTCTTCCCCGGTTGGCTCCGCCATGCTCAGTTTCCGTTCGCCCGGATCGCGCCGCGAGTTCTTGCGTGTGGGCGGGTTGGCCCTCGGCGGGTTGAGCCTGTCGCAGTTGCACGCCCGCGGGGGGAGCACGCTCTCGTCGGCTGCGAGCGGGCCGCTCACCGACAAGTGCGTCATCTTCCTGTTCCTGCACGGCGGGCCGAGCCAGATCGAGACGTTCGACCCGAAGATGGACGCGCCGGTCGAAATTCGTTCCGCGACCGGCGAAGTGAAGACCGTGCTGCCCGGCGTCACGTTCGGCGGCACGTTCCCGAAGCTAGCGGCGCGGGCGGATCGGTTCACCGTGGTGCGGTCGTTCGTGACCGGCGACGGCAACCACGACATCAAGCCGGTGATGAGCAAGGACACCGGGTCGGCGAACCTGGGGTCGGCGTATGCGAGCGTGGCCGGGTCCACCCGCGACACCGGCATGCCGACGAACGTGGCCCTCTTCCCGCAGTCGGTGGACCCGAAAGCGCAACCGCGGCAGAACGGGTTCGGCGACTTCCTGGCGAGCGGGCCGTTCGGCCCCGGCAGCGTGCCGTTCGTGCCCGGTGGCGCCGGGCCGGCGCAGAAGAACCTCACACTCGGCATCCCGCAGGCACAACTGAGTGACCGCCGCACCCTACTGGCCGCGTTCGACAAGGCGAAGGGCGAACACGACGCCACCGCCGACAGCCTGGACGACACCCGCAACAAGGCGTTCAGCCTGCTGCTCGGCCACGCGGCCGAGGCGTTCGACCTGACCACCGAAGACCCGAAGGTGGTCGGGCGGTACGACACCGAATCGCTGTACGACGTGTCGAAGATCGACAAGAAGTGGAACAACCACAAGTTCTACGCCGACAACGCCCGCACTCTGGGCAAGCTGCTGCTGCTGGCCCGGCGGCTGGCCGAACGCGGGGCCGGGTTCATCACCGTCACCACCAACTTCGTGTGGGACATGCACGCCGACGTGAACAACGCCACCATAACCGAAGGCATGGGCTACATGGCACCGGGGCTGGATCACGCCGTCAGCACGTTCCTGGACGACGTGAAGGATCGCGGGCTGAGCGACAAAATTCTGCTGGTGACGTGCGGGGAGATGGGCCGCACGCCGAAGATCAACAAGAACGGCGGGCGGGACCACTGGGGCGACCTGGCCCCACTGCTGCTGGCCGGCGGCGGGCTGAAGATGGGGCAGGTGATCGGCCAGTCGAGCCGCGACGGCGGACGGCCGTCGTCCGACCTGATCAAGATCCCGAACCTGCTCAGTACCGTCGCCCACACGCTGTTCGACGTGGGCAAGCTGCGGGTCACCCGCGGCGTCGGCCGCGAGGTGCTGGCCCTGGCCGACGCCCAGCCGATTCCCGGATTGCACGGGTGAAGCCGTCACACCGGCGGGGGGTGGCGGTACAGGGGGCGTGGTCGGCACCCCGCCGGCCGGTGAACCCGGTGCCCGTCATGAACACTCGCAAACCGCTCAACACCGCCCTCGCCATTCTCGCCGGCGTCTCAGCGGTCGGCCTGCTGATCACCCTCGTACTCGGCTTCACCATGCCTGACGACTGGGAATATCAGACCGCCGCTGATGGGGTTCGCAGGCTCTGCTTCATCGGGTTGGTCGCCGGAGGGGCGGTGCGGGCCATGAGCGAATACCAGGCCAAGAAGCAGGCCGAAGCCGCAGCCGCGGTCGAGACTGCCCCGCCCGCCCGTTTGCGGAAGGCGAAGGCGAAATGACGCCCCGCCGCACTTGCATTTCGGCCGTCGCCCCGTCACACTCTCCGCTCCTCTCTTTTTTCGAACGGAGGTGACGCATGGGCGCGATCGTCGGGTGGGTGGGGGTGGTGGTCACGTTGGCCGGGGCGGTGTGGATGGCGTACCTGGCGTGGTCGAACAACCAGATCCCGTTTGCGATCGGTTGCTTCTGCCTGGCACCGATTGTCGGCACCATCTACGGCATCATGAACTTCGACGAGGCGAAAATCCCGCTCGGCCTCATCTGGCTCGGGGTGATCCTCCGGGTGGGAGCGATCTTCATTCCGTCCGGCTGACCGCAGTCTTCCATAGAACCGGGAACGCAGTGACCGGGTGAG
>JANNDF010000317.1:0-5042 GCA_031387445.1 Planctomycetia bacterium | reverse complement strand
GACCGACACCCCGCCATCAGGGCGGTGACGGTCAACCCGAGGACGGCCACCAGCGGGTGGATGCGGCCGTGCCGGCTCCGCGGGTCGGGCACCAGGGCGAGGGCTTCGAGTAGGGACAATGGGGCGGGCATGGGACGGCCTCCGCAGGTCCGAGGGCGATACCCAGACTCCTCCCCTTCACCAACCTCAATTCGGATGCAGCCCTGGGCGACCGAGGCACCTGCGTTTCTTCCCGGGTGTCGCAGCACTCAACCGCCTTCGACCACGGGAGCGACGGGCCTCCCCCGCCAGAGCGGCGAAGGACGCCGTCGGCACCGCCCATCAGCAGTCCAGGCAGGGTGGTGATCAACACGAGATCGGGGCTCTTCCGGAATGCCATTCAGTTAAGAAGTCGTTTCAAAACCGTCAGGCGGCGAGTGCGGGTGCGGCTCGGGGTCGGCTTGCCCGTAACCGGCGGGCGAGGATGACGCACGCGGCCAGGGGGTGGAACCCCTGGGCGTGTTCGGTCCGCCGCTCGTAGCACTGCACCAGGCGGCGGAAGCGGGTGAACCACGAGTGCGCCCGCTCGACCACCCACCGCGTCCGCCCCGGTCCGCTCCCGTGCGGCGACCCCCGCGGGGCGATGCCCGCCCGCATGGCCCACCCCAACACCAGCACCAGCGTCCACGGGAACCCGTACCCCACTGCTGCGCACATCTGTGGTTGGCTACAACGTCTTGACCAGACAGGACGTTGAGGGCGTGCCATGTCTCCTGGGATGGAATCCGCGACTCGCCCGTTCGCCGCCGAGGTGCTCCGCCGGTTGCCGCTGGCCGAGGCGTTCTACACCGTGTGGGGGCACATCGCCGCCGACGCCGTTCTCGACGACCTGTTCGACCGGCACCGGGGTCGGTGCTTCCAGGACCAACTCCCCTTCGCCGAGTTGGTGCGGGGTCTGGCCGACGCACTGACCCGCGACCACGGCCGCGGTCGCGGGGCCATCCTCGACGCCGTTCACCGGAACCAGATCTCGTGCCAAGTGCGGGCCGTGTACGGCAAGCTGGCCCGCCTCCCACTCCCCTTGGCGGAGGCGTTCTTCACCACCCTCACCCAACGCCTCCGCCCCCTGTTCCCCGCCACCGCCCGCCCCGCCGCCCTGCCGGCGAGTCTGGACGCCCTATCGGTGGTGGTGATCGACGGGAAGAAGGTCAAGCGGGTGGCCAAGCGGCTGCTCCCGACTCGGAACCAACCGGGCAAGCTGTACGGCGGCAAGCGGCTGGTCGCGTACCTGTCGGCCGAGGGCGTGGCGGTGGCCCTGGCCGCCGACGTGGAGGCCAACGACATCCGGTCCGTAGGCCCTGTTGCCAACCGTCCGCGGGGTCGTGGCCGGGCCACGGCTGTGGGTGGCCGACCGCCAGTTCTGCGATCTGATCCAGCCCCGCCGGTTTGCCGGCGACGAGGACCACTTCGTCGTCCGGTACGGCCAGAACACCAGCTCCCACGCGGATGCCGGTTCGCCCCGCCGACCAGCCGCAGGTACGCCTCGTGGACGAGGGCGGTGGCGTCGAGGGTGTGGCCGGGGACTTCGGCCGACACGCGCGCGGCCGCGAGCTTTCGCAACTCGTCGTACCCGAGCGGAGGAAGGGCGGCGGCAGCCTGTGGGTCCCCGGCGCGGGCGGCGTCGAGCAGGCGAGTCAGGTCGGACATGGGGGGGAGTGTGCCGATCCTACCCCACCGGGTGAAACGAAAGTGCGACGTGCATCAGCCTCGCCGCCGGACGGGTACCCTTGACCGCCTTGAGCGCCTTGCTCCACCAGAACAGCGGAGCAGCCCCGGAAGTCTTCCGGGAGTGGGTGACCGGCCCCTTCACCTCGGCTTCGGCCGCTGGTACACGACCTGGCCGCCGAGCACGGTGTACTCCACCTTCACGTCCCGTAGTTCGGCCACCGGACACGTCAGGAGGTCCCGGTCGGTGACGATCAGGTCCGCCAATTTCCCGGCCTCCAGGCTGCCCTTCTCCTTCTCCTCGTGGTGCAGGTAGGCGTTGTTGATCGTGTACAGGCGGATCGCCTGCTCGCGGGTGAGCGCCTCGTCGGGCTCGTGGGTGTCCTTGCGCTCGGTCGTCCGCGACACCGCCACCCACATCCCCAGCCACGGCGACCACGGGTTCGTGGCCTTCAGCGGGTCGTACCTGAGCATGTGGTCGCTGCCGCCGCCGACGGTGGTGTACTCCAGCCACGTCTTGTACGGCTGGAACCACCGCATCCGCTCTTTGCTCAGCACCTTCATCAGCGTGCTGCCGTCCTTGTACAGCCAGACCGGTTGCACGTCGGCACACACGCCGAGTGCGCGGCACCGTTCGAGGTTCATTTTCGACGGGAAGTTGGCGTGCGTGATGCAGTACCGCAACTGGTCGATCGGCGTGGCCTGGTGCACCGCCTCGTAGGCGTCCAGCAGGATGTCCATCCCCCGCTCGCCGGCGCAGTGGGCGGTCACCTGCCACTTCCGTTTCGCCGCCTCGCTCACCACCAGTTCCAACTGCTTCGGCTGGACGAACAGCAACCCGCGGTAGTCGTCCTGCGTCACCTGGTAGGTGTCCCCCTTCGGCCACGGGTCGCGCATGGACGCGGTGCCGTTCAACATCCCGCCGTCGAGGAACAGCTTGATCGGCCCGATGCGGACCCACTCGTCGCCGGCCCCGGTCGGCCCGCCGCGTTTGTCGTCGCCCGGCAGGGCGTCGAACCGCTTGGCCACCTCCTCGCGGGTGCCGCCGGGGCTGAACCCGCGGGCCACGTTCACCCGCACCGGCAACTCCTGGTCCTTCTGCAACCGCAGGTACAGGTCGAGGTCGCCCCGGCTGGCGTTGCGGTCGGCCACGCTGGTCAACCCCTCGGCGGAGTACGCCGCCAGCAACTTCTTCACGGCCGCCCGCCGCTCGTCCGCCGACAGCGAATCCCCCTCGCCGGGCACCCCCTTCAGAACCCCGTACGCGTTCCGCAGCATCCCCGTCGGCTCGCCCGACTTGTCGTCCTTCACCACCACGCCGTTGGGCGGGTTGGGCGTGTCCTTCGTCACCCCGGACGCCTTCAACGCCTGGCTGTTCGCCACCCCGGCCGGGCCGGCGTGGTACAGCACCGGGTGGTCGGGGGCGGCCTCGTCGAGTTCGGTCTTCGTCGGGAACCGGGCGTCGTCGAGCCGGGTCGGGAAGGCGTACCGCAGGACGATCCAGTGGCCCTTGGGGGTCGTCTCGGCCTGCTTGCGGATGTACGCCTTCACCTCCGTGAGCGACTGCCAGACCGCCATCGGCCTCACCGCCTCGCTCACGGCCGCCCCGACCGGGTGGACGTGGCTGTCGTACAACCCCGGCATCACCGTGCGGCCGCCCGCGTCGATCACCCGCGTCTTCGGCCCGCGGAGTTTGAGCACGTCCGCGTCCGTCCCCACCGCCAGGATTTTCGCGTCGCGGACCGCCACCGCCTCGGCCTGCGAGAACTTCGCGTCCACGGTGAGCAGTTTGCCGTTGTGGACGATCAGCGTGGCGGGCTCGTCCGCCCGGACGAATGAGAGTGAGAAGGCGGCGACGAGCAGCGCGAGTCGCATGGCGTCCCTCGGGGCGAGAGTCGTGCAGTGGCACCGGTACACTACGGGGTCCCCGCCCCCGCTCGCCGCGGAATCCGGCGAGCACCCCGTCCATCTCCCGGGCACCTGCGCGGACGTGGTGTCCGCCGCTCGAGCGTTCGCCGCCGCCGCCCTCGGCGGCAGGTGGCGGCGGATCGAGGTGGTCGTCATCGGCCACGACGGCCTCCCCGCCCTGACCGTGACGACGCACCAGCGCCGCGACTGACCGCCCCGGCCGCCCGCAACCCCGTCGGCGTTCGTCCGCCGTTCGACCGCGTGAAAAGGGGCGTGTGGGGTGTTCCGCACCGCCACCCCGCAAGGCACGGCCGCCGCGAGCCAGGGCGTGTCCGCCGACAGCGGAGAGCCGGTGAACGCGGCCGACCGCACAACACGCTGGATGCCGCCCGCCTGTCACTCGCCCGGCCCGAGCCGGATCCGGACAAGCGGCGATCGGCCCGCGAACTGCCGCCCGCGAACCCCACGACGGCGCCGCACGGGACGGCTGCGGCGGCGTGACGCGGTGGCGACGGGACTGGCGCGACCAGATCGCCGACGCGGTGGGGTGGTGCGCGACTGGCGGGCGGCCCGCCGGCTGCTCAAGGTGAGTGAGGGACCTGGAGTTCGGCCGTTCCGGAAACCAGTTGAAGCGGTTGAGGCGGTCGCTGGCCGACCGGCCGCGGGGATTCCGGGCGGAGGTGCCACGGAAAGACCCCGAACTCGTCGCCCTACACGCCCGCCCGGCCGTCGGACGGTCGTGCCCGCTGCCGACGGGCTCACGTCTCCAGTGTGCCGTAGTCGATGGTCAACTCTTCACCATCGCACACGTCGCGGGTGGTCTCGAAGTAATCCCCGCCGTCCACCTGCCGCAGGTTGGGTTCGTCCGCGTGGTTCAGGAACGTCACCACGTCCACCACGCGGAAGCCGTGCGGGGGCAGGTAGTACACGCCGGCGTCCCACAGGCAGTACGTCTCCACCAGTTTGCGGGCGTGCGACGGGAGGGCATTGACCTCGGCCTCCGACACCGGCACCCACGGCCGCGGCGGGGCGAACAGGTCGCGGGTGCCGGCGGGGAGGTCGGCGAGTGCGAACACGCCGATGCCGTGGATGGGCGAGGGGGCCAGCCCGACGCGTGTGGCGGCCAGGTCGGCGATCAGCGCGGCGACCTCCGCGGGCGAGTTCGGGGGCGAGGGCGTCCGGCGGGAGGGGTGCGACATCCCCTCGGTGTAGTGGCCAGACGGACGGGATCCACCCCGGACTGGCGAACACCCCTCGGCGTCGTACGCCACCGTCCGTTCCGCCGTCCACACCGGCGAGCGGCCGAGGCGCGGGCGCCGGCTGCGGCCGCTGCTGCCATCTGGTGGTCGAACTCCGCGCGGGTGATATCGTCCCGGAAGCATTTGTCGTCGAGCACGCCGGGGTGCGCTGCCTGGATCAGCATGGCGACG
>JANNDF010000314.1:0-5975 GCA_031387445.1 Planctomycetia bacterium | reverse complement strand
CCTGGGACACGGTATCGCGTAACGAGTTAAGGGCCGAAGGCCCGCCCTCCCTCAGCCCAGGGCAACGCCCTGGGACACGACCGTGCAACCCCAGCCTACACCTTCGCCTTGAAGTATTCGAGGGTCCGCTTCAGCCCTTCCTCGCGGTCCACTTTGGGTTCCCAGCCGAGCAGCTTCCTCGCCAAACTGATGTCCGGCTTCCGCTGCTTCGGGTCGTCCGGCGGCATCGGGCGGAACACGATCTGGCTCTTGCTCCCGGTCAACCGCAGGATCTCGTCGGCGAACTGGCGGATGGTGATCTCGGCCGGGTTGCCGATGTTCACCGGCATGTGGTAGTTGCTGTTCAGCAGGCGGTAGATGCCGTCCACCAGGTCGGACACGTAGCAGAAACTCCGCGTCTGCTGCCCCTCCCCGTACACGGTGAGCGGCTCGCCCCGCAGCGCCTGCCCGACGAAGTTGGGCAGCACTCGCCCGTCGTCCAGCCGCATCCGCTCGCCATAAGTGTTGAAGATGCGGACGATGTGCGTGTCGATGCCGTGCTCGCGGTGGTAGGCCATGGTCATCGCCTCGGCGAACCGCTTGGCCTCGTCGTACATGCTCCGCTCGCCCACCGGGTTCACGTTCCCCCAGTAGTCCTCCGTCTGCGGGTGAACGATCGGGTCGCCGTACACCTCGCTCGTGCTGGCCAGCAGGAACCGGGCGTGGTGCGCCTTCGCGATGCCCAGTGCCACCCAGGTGCCGAGCGACCCCACTTTCAGCGTCTGGATGCTGCTCTTCACGTAGTCCACCGGGCTGGCCGGGCTGGCGAAGTGCAGCACGTTGTCCACCAGCCCGTCGATGTGCAGCGGCTCACTGGCGTTGTGGACGATGACCTTGAACTTGGGGTTTCCCCGCAGGTGGGCCAGGTTCGCCGGCCGGCCGGTGATGAAGTTGTCCACGCACACCACCTCGTGCCCCTCGGCCAGCAGGCGGTCGCACAGGTGCGAACCCAAGAACCCGGCCCCGCCGGTGATGAGCGTGCGGATCATGTCCAGTCCTCCCGTTGCCCGGTTGAAGCGCGATTGTGCCGGGATACGCCCGGCGTGTCGGCATTCAAGGGGTTCGGGCGGTTGAATGCCGGCCGTGAGCGTCCGCCCGCGGGTGGTCGAGTCCGGGTGCAGTGTCGCCTTCTCTTGCCCATGTCGCCCGAGGTGGGGATACTGAGCAACATGGTCGAGCCGCGCACTGCCCCCGCCCTTCCCCTTCGCGATGCGGCCCGCGGGCAGCGGAATCTGGATGCCCTCCGCACGGCGGTCGGCGGCGAGCGGTTCGCCGAACTGCTCCCGCACCTCACCCGCTTTCTTGCCCGGTCGCCCGACCCCGACCTGGCGCTGAGCCACGCCGAACGGGTGCTCGGCACCCCGCACGGGGTGGCGCAAGTGCCCGCACTGTTGGCGAATGCCGCCCGCGGGCTGGACGGTCTGCTTCAGTTGCTCGCCGTGTCGCAGTTCTTCGCCGACACGTTCGTCATCTACCCGGAGGCGTTCGACCTGCTCCGCGCCGCCCCGCGACGGAACCCGTCCACCGACGAACTGACGGCGGAACTGAAGGCGGTCGTGGACGCCTGCCCGGACGACGCTGCCACCCTGCTCGCCTTCCGCCGCTTCCGCCACCTGCACATGCTGCGAATCGGGGCGAACGACATCCTCCGCGACCGCACGCTCGAAGAAGTCACCCGCGAACTGGCCCGCATCGCCGACTCGTCAGTCAAGATCGCGCTCGCCACCGCCCAGAAGACCGTGAGCAAGCGGTTCGGCTCGCCGACGGCCGCCGGGCAACCGGCCCGCGTCGCCGGGTTCGCGTTCGGCAAGCTGGGCGGCGACGAGCTGAACTACTCGTCCGACATCGACCTGATGTTCGTGTACGACCGCGACGGCGAGACGAACAAGAAGAGCGGGGCGATCACCAACGCCGAATACTACAGCCGCGTGGTGACGGAGTTGGTGCGGCTGCTGAGTAGCGTGACCGACCGCGGGTTCGCCTACCGGGTCGATCTGCGGCTCCGCCCCGAGGGGAACGCCGGCCCGCTCGCCCGCTCGCTCGATTCCACCGTCAGCTACTACGACCTCCGCGGCCGCACGTGGGAGCGGCAGGCGCTCATCAAGCTCCGCCCGATGGCCGGCGACCGCGACCTCCGCAAAGAGGTGATGGCGGCCATCGAGCCGTTCGTGTACCGCAAGTATTTCAGCTTCTCCGAGATCAACGAGGTGAAGGCACTGAAGCGGAAGATGGAGCAGCACGCCACCCGCAGCGGGGTGGACGACACCGACGTGAAGACCGGCCGCGGGGGCATCCGCGACGTGGAATACACGGTGCAGTTCCTGCAACTGCTGAACGGCGGCGACCTCCCCGCGGTGCGTCAGCGGAACACCCTGCTGGCCCTCGACGCGCTGGAGATCGCCGGCTGCCTGAACCCTCAGGAGACGTACCTGCTGTCCGACGCCTACCGCTTCCTCCGCCGCACCGAACACCGCCTCCAACTGCTCTTCGACTGGCAGACGCACAAGCTGCCCACTGCCGTGGACGACCTGCGGACGCTGGCGAAGCGGATGGGCTACGGGGAAGTGCGAGACGCGGGACGCGAAACGCGGAATGACGCCAGCCCGGAGGTGGTTCCCGGGTCGGACTCGTCCTCTCACTCCGCACTCCCCGCTCCGCATTCCGCACTGGCGGCGCAGAGGCGGTCACCCCTCGATGAGAGCCAAGAGCCGACGATCGACTCGCGGCAGTTGCTCATCGACCCGCTCGACCTGTTCCTGAAGGACTTTCACGACAAGACGGCCACCAACCGGGCGATCCTGGATCACCTGCTGCACCAGACGTTCGCCAACGACGGCGGCGGCTCCGAACCGGAGAGCGACCTGATCCTGGACCCGGACGCGGACGACGCGGCGGTGCGGGCGGTGCTGACGAAGTACCCGTTCCGCGACGTGAAGGCGGCCTTCCACAACCTGAACCGGCTGGCGCAAGAGGCGGTGCCGTTCTTGTCGCACCGGCGGTGCCGGCACTTCCTGGCCAGCATCGCCGCCCCACTCTTGCGGGCCGTGGCCGACACGCCCGACCCCGACGGCACGCTGAACAACCTGGAGCGGGTGACGGCCAGCCTGGGGGCGAAGGCGGTGCTGTACGAGTTGTTCAGCGCCGACCCGCCCAGCCTGAAGCTGTACGTGGACATCTGCGCGAGCAGCCCGTACCTGTCGGGCATCCTGACGAACAACCCCGGCATGATCGACGAGCTGCTCGACAGTCTCGCGCTCGACCAGCCGCGGGCGGGTGCGGAGGTGACGGCGGAGTTGAGCGAGTTGCTCCGCGGGGCCATCGACATCGACCCGATTCTGCACAGTTTTCAGGACAAGGAGCTGCTCCGCATCGGCGTGCAAGACCTGCTCGGCAAGACCGACATCCGCACCACCACGGCCGAGTTGAGCGACGTGGCCGACGCCCTGCTGAACGCCGTGTTCGACCTGACCGAGCCGGGCGTGCGGGCGAAGTTGGGCGACCCCGGCGGCACCTACGCCGTGCTCGGTCTGGGGAAGCTCGGCGGGCGGGAGATCAGCTACCACTCGGACCTGGACGTGGTGCTGGTGTACGCCGGCGAGGGGAACGACGCCCAACACTACTACACCACGCTGGCGCAGAAGGCGATCAACCTGGCCAGCCGGCCGGGGCCGCTCGGCAAGCTGTACGAGGTGGATATGCGGCTGCGGCCGACCGGCAAGTCGGGCAGCCTGGCACTCTCGCTCGACGAGTTCAAACGGTACTTCGGCTGCACGGCCCAGGTGTGGGAGCGGCTGGCGCTCACGCGGGCGCGGGTGGTGCGGGGCGGGGGTGAGTTCGCCGACCTGTTGATGGCGTGCGTGCGGGAGGCGGTGGCGGGGAAGGCTGACACCGTGCCGACGGCGGAGGTGGCGGCGATGCGGGCGAAGTTGGAAGGCGCTGCCAACCCGCGGAGTCTGAAGCGGGGCCGCGGCGGGCTGGCCGACGTGGAGTTCGCCGTTCAACTGCTGCAAGTGCGACACGGCCGCACCCACCCGGATGTGCTGAACGCGAACGTGTGGGAGGCGCTCGACGCACTCGCGGCCGCCGGGCTGCTAAGGGAAGAGGATGCGACCGCGTTACGAGACGGGTACTCGTTCCTGCGGTTCGTGGAAGCGCGGTTGCGGATCGTGACCGACCGCCCGCTGACCGAGATCCCCGAAGCGGCCGACGACCTGGCGAAGCTCGCCCGCCGCACCGGGTTCTCATCCGCCGACGCGTTCCTGAAGGAACTGGCCACGAAGCGGGCCGCCGTGCGAAAGGCCTACGAGAGAGTGCTTGGGTGACCCCGGCGGGTCTGGTTGCCGTTGACGCCGACCTCGGATTCGGTTGCACTCCCCACCGGGTCGCGTTTCGCCACGGAGGGGAGTCATGGGTTTGCCGCTGGTGCTCGGCGTCTCCTTTCTGCTCACCGATCCGGAACTCGCCGCCGTGCTGTGCGGCGCGAGGTACGCCGAAATCAAGATCGAAGGCAACGACGGACACTCCTCGGCGGGTCATCCGCGCGATGCTCGACGTCGAGCAGGGCGGCAGGATTCAGTTCGGCAAACTTCGAGCAGCGGTGCGGAAACTCCGCGAGTGCCCAACCCTTGTCACGGATATCCGAAGTGGGGTCGTGCCGACGGTCGAACTGTTGCCGAATAAGGCGAGCGAGTTTTGGGATGTGGTGGTGCGGGTGAAAGACACCCCAGGGAGTTGGCTCGGGTACGAACTCGTAGACCTCGCCCACTACTCCCTCCGTGCGCTCGTCTTCCGTGACCCCCTCGCCGCTTCTGCGTCGCTCAACGTGCTGAGGTACATCGCGGAGCGTGTCGGACGGTAGAAACGCCGGTGGGTCGTCGCGGCGGCTGGTCGCGTTGCCCCCGCCTTCACTCGGAAAGCCGACCGCGATCCCCGCTCGACCCGCCCTACAAGACTCCGACCGCTCGCGGAGCGAGCAGAGCACCTCACCTTCCTTGGCGTTGCTGCAAATACTCGGCGAGTGCCAGCCCCAGGTCCTGGTCGGTGCGGATCAACGTGTAATCGATTTGAAGGGTGCGGCAGGCGGTCTCGACTTCACTCAGGTGTGCTCGCAGGCCGGTCAGGTACTGTTCGCGGATGCTCGCCGGGTCGGTGCTGATCTCGGGCATCCCTTCCAGCCCGCGGAACAGGGTCGGCTGGCGGAACGGGAAGTCCACCTCGGCCGCGTCGAGCACCTGCACCACCACCACCTCGTGCCGCTGCGACCGCAGGATGCGGAGGCCGTTCACCAGGTCGGGCACGTCGTCGAGCAGGTCGCTGAACACGAACACCACCCCGCGGCGGCCGAACAGCCCGCCCATGTCTTCGAGCGCCGCCCCGGTGTTCGACACGCCGGGGAACGGGCCGTCGTCCAACTGGCGGATGAGTTCCCGCAACTTGCTGCTGCCGCCGCCCAGCCGCCCGCCCGAGAGTAGCCGGTCGGCGTAAAGCTGATACCCGATGGTGTCGCCCTGCTGCGTGATCAGGTAGCCGAGGGCCGCAGCCAACGTGCAGGCCACGTCGTACTTGGTGCGGAGCGTACCGTCTCGGCCCTTCACCGTGCCGACGGCCATGCTCTCGCTGGCGTCCACCACCATCCACGCGACGAGGTTGGTTTCCTGCTCGTACTGCTTGAGCTGGTAGCGCTCGGTGCGGGCGTACACCCGCCAGTCGATGTGCCGGGTGTCGTCGCCGGGGGCGTACTCGCGGTGCTGGGCGAACTCGACGGCGAACCCGTGCCGCGGGCTGCGGTGACGGCCGGCCAGATACCCCTCGACCACCTGCTTGGCGTCGAGTTCGAGTTTGTCGATGCGGGCGAGGATGGCGGGCGTGAGTGCGGCAGGCATGGGGCCAGTATAGGCGAACCGGCGGCGTGAGCCGCCTGGGTTGCAGACACCCAG
>JANNDF010000287.1:0-2465 GCA_031387445.1 Planctomycetia bacterium | reverse complement strand
CCCCGAAGCCCGCGAAGAAGAAGGCCAAGCCGGGCGTCTCCCGCACGCACAAGCCGGACGGCATGTCCCTCGAACAGTGGCAGCAGGAACTCCGCAAGCAGTTCGGCCGCGGGCAGAAGTTCCGGGTGAAGCGGCTGGGCGACGACCCGGTGTTCACCGACTTCGCCGTCACCAACCCGCAGTCGGGGAACACCTACCGCGTCACCGTCCGCGGCCCCGGCACCGGCGACAACACCTGCACCTGCCCGGACTTCGTCACCAACTCGCTCGGCACCTGCAAGCACGTCGAGTTCGTCGTCGGCAAGCTGGAAACGAACCGCAAAACCGCCCCGCGGCTGAAGGTCGGGTTCCACCCGCCGTACGGCGAGGTGTTCCTGCAATACGGCTCACAACGGGAGGTGCGGTTCCGCCCCGGTGCCGACTGCCCGCCGCTGGTGGTCCGGCTGGCCGCCACGTTTTTCGCCGCCGACTGGTCGAAGCAAGCGGACACGATTGACGACTTCCTGACCGCGTGTGCGGAGGCCGACCACGAGGTGCGGTGCGGGGACGACGTGCGGGCGTACTTGGCCGAAGTGCGGGACGCCGAGCAGCGGCGGGCGAAGGTGGCGGCCGAGTTCCCCCGCGGGGTGAAGTCGGCGGCGTTCAAGGGGCTGCTGAGCGTGCCGCTGTACGAGTACCAGCGGGAGGGTGCGCTGTTCGCGGCGAAGGCCGGGCGGTGCCTGATCGCCGACGAGATGGGATTGGGGAAAACCATCCAGGCGATCGCGGCGGCCGAAATCCTGGCCCGGCAGTTCGGTGTCGAGCGGGTGTTGATCGTCTGCCCGACCTCGCTCAAGCACCAGTGGCAGCGGGAGATCGAGAAGTTCAGCGGGCGGGCGGCGGCCGTCATCGGCGGCGGGCACCTGCGGCGGGCGGCCGGGTTCGACGACCCCGCCCCGTTCTTCAAGATCACCAACTACGACACCGTCCACCACGACCTGGAAAAGATCACCGCGTGGGGGCCGGACCTGGTGATTCTGGATGAGGCCCAGCGGATCAAGAACTGGGCCACCCGCACCGCCCGCAGCGTGAAGAAGATCGCGTCGCCCTACGCCATCGTGCTCACCGGCACGCCACTCGAAAACCGGCTGGAAGAGCTGGTGTCCATCGTGCAGTTCGTGGACCGCTTCCGCCTCGGGCCGACGTTCAAGCTGCTCGACGCCCACCAGGTGCGGGACGACGTGGGCAAAGTGACCGGCTACCGCGACCTCGACCAGCTCGGCGCCACGCTCGCGCCGATCCTCCTTCGGCGGAAGAAGGATCAGGTGCTCGACCAGTTGCCCGAGCGGATCGAGAGCACCGTGTTCGTGCCCATGACCCCGCAACAGCGGGAGATGCACGAGGAGGCCCGCGAGGCGGTCGCCCGCATCGTGGCCAAGTGGCGGCGGTTCAAGTTCCTCAGCGAAGCCGACAAGCAGCGGCTGATGGCGGCACTTCAGACCATGCGGATGGCGTGCGACAGCACCCACCTGATCGACCCGACGACCGACCACGGGCCGAAGGCGGGCGAGGTGGGCACGCTGCTGGGCGAACTCCTCGAAACGCCAGGGGCGAAGGTGGTGGTGTTCAGCCAGTGGGTGCGGATGCACCACCTGCTGATGAAGCGGCTGAAGGCGATGAAGGCCGGGAGCGTGTTCTTTCACGGCGGCGTGCCCGGCCACAAGCGGAAGCACCTGACCGACCAGTTCCGCGACGACCCGGCGTGCCGCGTGTTCCTGAGCACCGACGCCGGCGGGGTGGGGCTGAACCTGCAACACGCCTCGGCCGTTATCAACGTCGATCTGCCGTGGAACCCGGCGGTGCTCGAACAGCGGATCGGCCGCGTCCACCGGCTCGGCCAACAGAACCCGGTGCGGGTGGTCAACTTCGTCACCCAGGGGGCCATCGAAGAAGGGATGCTCAGCCTGCTGGCGTTCAAGAAGTCGGTGTTCAGCGGGGTGCTCGACGGCGGGGCGAAGGACGTGTCGATGGGCGGCTCGCGGATGACCAAGTTCATGGAGTCGGTCGAGACGGTGAGCACCGCCATCCCCGAAGCCGACCCGCCGGAAGAGGTCACCCCGCAGGCGGAGGCGACTGCGGATGTGTCGGAGAACCCGTTCGCTTCACTGCTGGAGGTGGGCGCGGCGCTGTTCAAGCAGGCGACGGCGAAACCGGGTGCGGACGGGAAGGGCGGGCTGATTCACACCGACCCGACGACCGGCGAGAGCTACCTGAAACTGCCGGTGCCGAAGCCGGAAGTGATGAAGCAACTCGCGGCCGGCCTCGCCGGACTGCTGGCGGCACTCGGGGGCAAGGAGTAGGGTGACGAGCCGGAAGCGTGAGCGACGGGGGCGGGTTCTCACGGCGGGAAGGCGGAGTAGGGTGACGAGCCGGAAGCGTGAGCGACGGGGGCGGGTTCTCACGGCGGGAAGGCGGAGTAGGGTGAC
>JANNDF010000281.1:0-3406 GCA_031387445.1 Planctomycetia bacterium | reverse complement strand
ACGCCCTTCTCGGCCATCCGGCGGGCGAGCAGGCAGTTGTTGGCGAAGCTCGATTCGCCCGGCTTCGCCCCGTAGGCCTCCAGCGTCTCCTTCGTCTCCTTGGTGATGTCCATCACCTCCGGCACGGCCGTCTGCATCCGGAACGCCATCTCGTACTGTTGAATGCGGGTGGCCGTCTCGGGGTGGCCGAGTTCGTCCGCTTGCAGTTCGTTCAGGTCTTTCAGGGCGTCGAGTGTCTTGCGGCGCAACCCGCGGTCCATGCCCTTCGGGTCGCTCACGTACAGCACCGGGTCGCCCTTGCTGCGACACTGCACCCCCTGGTACACGCTCGGCAGGAAGCCGTTGCCCCAGATGTTCGCCCCGCCGCTCGGCTGCACCCCGCTGCTCACCAGCACCACGAACCCCGGCAGGTTCTCGCTCTCACTGCCGAGGCCGTAGGTCACCCAGGTGCCCATGCCCGGCCGCCCCTGGCGGTTGTGCCCGGTGAACAGCAGCAGTTCGGCCGGGGCGTGGTTGAACTCCTCCGTCTTCATGCTCTTGATGACGGCGATGTCGTCGGCCAGCCCGTGCATGGACGCAAGCGCGTCCGACATCCACAGGCCCGACTTGCCGCGCTTCTCGAACTTCTGCGGGGTGCCGAGCAACTTGGGCACGCCGGACGTGAACGCGAACCGCCGCCCTTTCAGGTACGAATCGGGCACCGGCTCGCCCGTGCGCTTCACCAGTTCGGGCTTGTAGTCGAACATGTCCAGGTGCGGCGGGGCACCGGACATGTGCAGGTAAATCACCCGTTTGGCCTTGGCCGGGAAGTGCGGCTTCTTCGGTGACAGCGGGTTGTCAGCGGCCTTCACTTCCGGGGCCGCCACAACGGGGCCGTTGAGCAGGCCGGCGGCGACCGCCCCGAGGCCGAGGCTGCCGCGGCCGAGGAAGTGCCGGCGGGTGGTGTCGAGGTGATCCCAGTTCATAGTTACACGTCGAGTGATGGATGGTGAGTGATCGTGGCACACGGCATCTTGCACGTCACCTGTTCAGCGTGATTTCAACTTCCCGACACTTCTCAGAAAGCGGTAGGCAAAACCAGTCAACGCCATAGTGAGTACACCCGAAACAACGGCCAACGCGATGAGAAAATACCAGGGGAGGTAGCCCTCGGGTTCAGGGGCATCAAGATGCCACTCGGCCGGAAGGGTCGGGCGGTAGTACACCTTCACTGTGCTGCCTTCCGGCGGCTGCGAGAGAAAGCGATCAGATTCCTTCGTCACCTCGTTGCGCCACCATGTCTGCCCTTCCTCGGTTGGCCCTCGATTCCTCAATGTCGCTTCTGGACTGAAATGGGCCACATCCTTCCGCGTTCCTCGATACTCATGGCCGTCGATGCGGTACGAGAAGGATTCCGTGTAATGGACGGCGAGGACACGGAGGCGGTATTTTTCATTCCATTCTACCCCGCTTTGATGCAGCGAGGAACGCCCGGTAATGGTGGCTTGTACGGTCTGAATGTCATTCCGAGCACGAATCCGCTCCGCTGTCGTCTCCGCCTCGGCGACAAACCCATAGGTGCCGGCTCCGGCGAGCAGTGACAGCAAGACACATATCAACCCCACGGCCAACGAATACGGCCGGGTGGACTTCAAGTTCGTGATTTGTCCGGCCTGATACTCCCACGAGGTTCGACACCTTGGGCAAGTCACGCGGATCGCATCGGCAATGCCTGGCACGCGCAGCTTCTGCTGGCAGTTCGGGCAGGTCTGTACGAGGGGGTCAGGCACACTACACCTATCGGTCGCGAGCTGGGACGACTGGCCTTTGGGCGGTGATCGCTAGCGCGACCCATGTGTGCAGGATTTCTCACCGCCGCATCAGCAGTTCGTCCAAATTCAGCAGCACGTTGCCCACGGTCGTCCACGCGGCCAGTTCGACTGCGTTCGCGTCCTTCGGCAGCGGGCCGATGGGGTCGGTGGCCATCGCCTCGGCCTTCTTCGCGTCCTTCGCGTACTCCGCTTTCGCCTGCTCATAGAGTTGCACCACCCGCTCCTTCTCCTTGTCGGTCGGTGCGCGACTGGTGCAGGTGCGGAAGGCGAACACCGCCCGCTCCTCCGTGGTCTTGCCGTGCGCCGCCACCTTGCGGGCGAGCGCCTGCGCCGCCTCCACGTACACCGGGTCGTTCAGCGTGACGAGCGCTTGCAACGGCGTGTTCGTGCGAATCCGCCGCAGCGTACACGCCTCGCGGCTGGGGGCGTCGAACGTGACCATGCTCGGGTACGGGCTGGTCCGCCGCCACTCCGTGTAGATGCCGCGGCGGTGCTTGTCCTCGCCGGCGCTCGTCGCCCAGTCGAGGCCGCCGCCGAATGCCGCGCTCAATCCCGAACTCGGCCGCGGCGGGCGAACCGACGCGCCGTACATCTTCGCGCTCAGCAACCCGCTCACGGCGAGTGCTTGATCCCGCACCATCTCGGCCGACAGGCGATACCGCGGGCCGCGGGCGTAAAAGCGGTTATCGGGATCCTTCTCCCGCAGTTCGGGCGTCACGCGAGAGGTCTGCCGGTACGCCGCCGACGTGACCAGCAGCTTGAGCACCCGCTTCACGTCCCAATCCGACGCGAACTCGACGGCGAGATAATCAAGCAACTCCGGGTGGCTGGGCGTTTCGCCCTGGGTGCCGAACTCTTCGGTCGTCCGCACCAGGCCGGTGCCGAACACCTGCTCCCAGAAGCGGTTCACCGTCACCCGCGCCGTCAGCGGGTTGTCACTCGACACGAGCCACTTGGCGAACCCCAGGCGGTTGATCGACTCGCCCTTCGGGAACGGGTGCAACGCGGCCGGGGTGCCCTCGCTCACCACCGGGCCGAGGTCCATGAAGTTGCCGCGGAACTGCACCTTCGTCACCCGCCGCTTGTCCTTCGCCAACTCCTTGAACACCGGCACGGTGGCGGCCGGCTTCAGGTCGGCGAGCGACTTCGTCACCTTCGCCAACTGCTCGCGGTCGGCCTTCGTTTCCGGGGCCACGCTCACGAAGTGGTCGGCCAACTTCGCCTTCTGTTCCGGCGTCCGCTTGGCGGCGGGCGTGTTCAGCACGGCCAGCACGTCGGCCGGGGTGCGGGCCACCTCCGCGGCGTTGGCGTCGGCCGAGGTGCCGACGCGGAACGAGCCGAGCGTGTGCTCCTTCTGCGTGGCGGTCTGCTCGATGGTGACGACCAGCCGCGACCCCTTCGCCACCGTCACCGGCGGGTCGGCCGTCAGCGTGAGGGCGTGCGGCTTGTCGGCCGCCCCGCCGACCGCCCACCCCTTCTGCTTCGGCTGCGGGTTGGTGAGCACGAACGCGGCGTCGAACTCCGCCTGCGAATAATCCGCCACGGCGGAGGTGAACTTGACCGCCTTGCTGCCGTTCAGCCGCCACTCGGTGTTC
>JANNDF010000278.1:0-1576 GCA_031387445.1 Planctomycetia bacterium | reverse complement strand
ATTCGGTTGAGAATCAGCGGCCTCACGCCCGCCGCTCGCCCGACACGTCAATCCCGCACGAGTACCGCCGCCCAGTCGCCGTCCGCGTTGAACTTCAGTGTCAGCCCGCTGTCGTCGGCCTTCTCGTCGAACTTCTTGCCCCACTCGCCCGTCCGCGGGTTGTACACCTTCACCCGCCAGTCGCCCGCCGGGATCTTCAGGTTCACCCGCCCGCCGGCCGGCGCGTACACCGCGTACCGCTTGTTCTTCTCGGCCCACACGAATACGCCGGCCGCCACCCCGTCCGTCGGCAGGAGTCCGTCATTCCGGATCACCTCGAAGAGGCCAATCATCCTTGCAGCCCGTGTGAACACGGCGGTGTCCGGTCGCCATGCCCTGAGGGACGGATCGGAGGCGAGTGCGACAGGTGCCAGGAGCAGGGTAGCGAGCGCGGAGAGGCGGAGCATGGGACGACTCAGTGAAGAGGTGTGACCTACAGCATGACGGCGATTCCGCTATCGTCAATCACATGACGCTTCCCAAGTTACTCATCACCCTGGGCGACGTGGCCGGCATCGGGCCGGAGGTGGTGGCGAAGGCGTGGCCGAAACTGCACCAGCACTGTCAGCCCGTTGTCGTCGGCGACCCGCGATTCTTGCCAGTCGGCATGCCGTGCGTCAACCCGTCGGCGGCGGACCTGTCCGGCGTGAAACTCGGTCAGGTCTCCGCCGAGGCGGGGCGGGCGGCCTACGACTGGCTCTGCTTCGCCATCGACGAGTGCGTGGCCGGGCGGGCCGACGGCATCGTCACGTGCCCGCTGCACAAGGAAGGGCTGCACGCGGCGGGGGTGCCGTTCCCCGGTCACACGGAAATCCTGGCCGACCGCACCGGGGCGCGTTCGCACGCCATGCTGCTTTACGACGACGAGCTACCGCTTGCCGTGGCGCACGTCACGCTGCACCAGAGCCTGCGGAGCACCTTCGACGGCATTACCATTCAGACGGTGCTCGACAAGATTCGGTTGTTGCACGAAATCATTCCGCGGCTCACCGGCACCCCGGCCCGCATCGGCGTGGCCGCACTGAACCCGCACGCTTCGGATGGTGGACTCTTCGGCAGCGAGGAAGCCGACATCATCGCCCCGGCGGTGGCGAAGGCGGCGGCGGACGGCGTGAACGTCGTCGGACCCATCGCGGCAGATGCCATCTTCCTGCCGCACAACCGCTCGCGGTTCAACGGCATCGTGTGCATGATCCACGACCACGGGCACATCGCCATGAAGTTGATCGGCGGGCGGCGTGCGGTGAACGTGACGGCCGGGTTGCCCATCGTGCGGACGAGCGTGGCTCACGGCACCGCCTACGACATCGCGGGCAAAGGCATCGCCGACGAGAGCAGCTTGCTCGCCGCCGTGCGGGTCGCCGCACGGTTGGCGGGTCGGCGGCACTGACAACGGTGCGTGCAACCTCACACACCTCTCCCCGCTGGGGAGAGGTCGGAACGGCGTAGCCGTTACGGGTGTGGGGTTGGTTTGGGAGGAGGAAGACCCCTCACCCGGTTGCTGCGCAACTGACCTCTCCCCAGCGGGGAGAGGGGG
>JANNDF010000260.1:0-3784 GCA_031387445.1 Planctomycetia bacterium | reverse complement strand
CTGGGTGTTCGACTGGGGCGCGGCGGTCACTCGTCGGTCGGAGGTGCAGGCGCCGGCTCACTTTCTATCGGCAACTCGTGCGGGGCGAGCAGGGTGAACGGCTCGACGGGGATGTTACGGACGACGCTGAACACCAGCAGTAGGCCGAGAATGGCGTAGGTGAACCAGGCCGGCCAGCGGAACCAACCCGGCCGCGGCTTGGTCTGCCACAGGTACCGCCAGAGCGCCCGCAGCATGACGAAGATCAGGTACGGGATGATGACGAACACCAGCACGTTCTGCGACACGGCCTCGACGATCCGCCCGTTCAGGGCGGAGTGCAGGGCCCGCGTCATCCCGCAACCGGGGCAGTGCAGGCCGGTGGCCTGATACAGGGTACACTTCGGGTACCACGAGTTGGCCGTCGGCGGGAACACCCCCAGAAGAACCAACCCGGCCGCGATCCCCAGCACCGCGAACACGACGAGCGTGCCGCGGACCAGGAATCGTTGCCGGGTGGTGAGGGCCATGTCGCCATTCTACCGGCTAGAAGTTGTTGTTCGCGGCGGCAGCGTTCGCCGCGAACACCGTGAACCGCAAGATGATGCCGACGACCAGGGCGACGCCGTTCAGGATGAGCATGATCATCGCGTTCCGCTTCGCATCAGGCAATTTACAGGTGCCCATGCCGATCCCACCCAGAATGATCCCGGCCGGCGAACAGCAGAAGATAAACACAATGGCCAGGATGATGGCTAGCGGCGTGTTGGCGAAGAATCCTTCCAGGCCGCCGGGCTTCGACGGGGTGTCGTCGTCGTCGTCCCGCCGACGGCGGGAGCGCGGGGCGTCGTCCTTGTCGTCATCGCGGGGTTCGTCGTCGCGGTCGCGAGCCATCGTCGTGCTCCGGTTGAGGGGACCGCGGGTAGAAACGACCCGCGTTGAGGGGAGGTTGTATCACCCGCCTCTGCCGACCGTCAAACCCCGAATGGTGAAAATCTGGTGCCGGCGTGCGAGTGCCGCCCGTCCCCTTGAACTTTCGGGCCGACTTCGTGTCCTTTCGGGGAATGTACTCCGCACCCTCCGGGTGCGGTTCTGTCTCAACCGCACCCGGAGGGTGCGGAGTACATTGAGGAGCCGCCATGCCGTCGTCGAGTGAAATTCGCCAGCAGTTCATCGACTTCTTCGTGAAGAAGTGCGGGCACACGTTCGTGGCTTCCAGCCCGGTGGTGCCGCACGACGACCCGACGCTGCTGTTCGCCAACGCCGGCATGAACCAGTTCAAGCCGTACTTCCTGGGCACCGAGAAGCCGAAGAGCGTGCGGGTGGCGAACACGCAGAAGTGCATCCGCGCCGGCGGCAAGCACAACGACCTCGACGACGTGGGCAAAGACACCTACCACCACACGTTCTTCGAGATGCTCGGCAACTGGAGCTTCGGCGACTACTTCAAGAAGGACGCCATCACCTGGGCGTGGGAACTGCTCACCGAGGTGTGGAAGCTCGACAAGACGCGCCTGCACGTCACCGTGTTTGAAGGCGATCCGGCGAACGGCATCCCCCGCGACGACGAGGCGGCGGAGATTTGGAAGTCGGTCGGCGTGCTGGACGGGCACATCCACCTGGGCAACAAGAAGGACAACTTCTGGGAGATGGGCAGCACCGGCCCGTGCGGGCCGTGTACCGAAATCCACTTCGACCGCACGCCGGACAAGAGCGGGGCGAAGCTGGTGAACGGCGGGTCCGATCAGGTGATCGAGATCTGGAACAACGTGTTCATCCAGTTCAACCGCAACGAAGACCAGAGCCTGACCCCGCTGCCGGCGAAGCACGTCGATACCGGCATGGGGTTCGAGCGAATCGTGGCCGTCATCAACGGCGTGCCGAGCAATTACGACACCGACGTGTTCGCCCCCATCTTCGACGCCATTCAGAATGTAACGGGGGCGCGGCCCTACGGCGGCAAGCTGGAAGACCTGACCGACACCGCCTACCGCGTGATCGGCGACCACATCCGCACGCTCACGCTCGCTATCAACGACGGGGCGTCCCCTGGGAACAAGGGCCGCAACGCGGTGGTGCGGAGCATCCTTCGCCGGGCGTCCCGCTACGCCTGGCAGGTGTTCGGGCTGAAAGAGCCGTTCCTGTACAAGCTGTCGGACACGGTGGTGAGCCAGCTCGGCGACGTGTTCCCGGAGTTGAAGCGGAACCCAGAGAAGGTCCGCGAGGTGATCTACGACGAGGAGCGCGGCTTCCTGAAGACGCTCGGCAAGGGGCTGAAACTGTTCGAGAAGGCGGCCGAGAACGCGGCGGTGAACCGCATGGTGGTGAGCGGCCAGGATGCGTTCGACCTGCACACCACCTACGGCCTCGACATCGGCATCACGCGGCAGATCGCGCACGAGCAAGGGCTGAGCGTGGACGAGGCCGATTACAAGCGGCTCTGGGAAGAGTTCATCAAGAAGTCGGACGCCGGCGGGAAGGGACTGGTCATCTCCGCCGTGCAGGGCGAGTTGCCGAGGACGGACGATTCGCCCAAGTACGACTCGGCCGTCATCACGGCGAAAGTGGTCGGTTGGGTGAAGGACAACGCGGTGGTGAAGTCGGGCACGCTGGTTCCCGGCGACACCGTCGGGCTTCTGCTGGACCGCACCAACTTCTACGCCGAGCAGGGCGGGCAGGTGGGCGACACCGGCACCATCGACAAGCCCGAAACCGGCGGGGTCGAGTTCCGCGTGGACAACACCGTGCGGCTGGGCGACGCGGTGCTGCACCTCGGCGTCGTGCTGAGCGGCGAACTGGCCGTCGGCGACTCGGTGCAGGTGATGCAGAGCACCTTCCGCCGCATCGACATCATGCGGAACCACACCGCCACGCACCTGCTGAACCTGGCCCTGCGGATGAGCCTCGGCTCGCACGTCGAGCAGAAGGGGTCGCTGGTGGACGAGGACAAGACGCGGTTCGACTTCAGCCACGACAAGCCGATTTCGCCGGAAGAGCTGCGGCACATCGAGGCCCGCGTCAACCAGCTCGTCGGCCGCGATCTGGCGGTGACGGCCGTCACCATGCCGCTGGAACAGGCGAAAGCAGTGGCCGGCGTGCGGGCGGTGTTCGGCGAGAAGTACCCCGACCCGGTTCGCGTGGTGCTCATCGGCCCGCACTCGCCGGAGGAGGCCACGCAGGACGACTCGGTCGAGTTCTGCGGCGGCACGCACGTCTCCCGCACCGGCACCATCGGCTACTTCAAGATCGCCTCGCAAGAAGGTGTGGCGAAGGGTATTCGCCGCATCACGGCGGTGACGGGCCGCGTGGCGGCGGAGAGTTTGGCGAAGATGACGGCGGCGGTGGACGACCTTGCCGCCCGCTTCCAGTGCAAGCCGGAGGAACTCGGCACGCGGGTGGACGCGCTGCAAGAGGAGTTGAAGCAGGTGAAGGCGAAGCTGGCCAAAGCCGCCGCCGCCGACCTCGGCGCGGCGGTGGACAAGCTGCTGGCGGAGGCCACGGAGCAGAACGGCACCAAGATCGTGGTCGGCCGGCTGGCGGGCGGCACGGGGGAGCAGGTGCGGGAGCAGGCGAACCGGGTGCGGCAGAAGGTGCCGTCGGCGTTCGTTTGCTTCGTCTGGGAGGACGACGGCAAGGTGCCGGTGCTGGTCGCGCTCACGCCCGACCTGGTGAAGAAGGGGCTGAAGGCCGGCGACATCGTGAAGCAGGTGGCCGCGGTGGTCGGCGGCAGCGGCGGCGGCAAGCCGGATTTGGCCCAGGCCGGCGGCAAGGACGCGAGCAAGATCGACGACGCCGTGGCGAAGGC
>JANNDF010000244.1:0-2123 GCA_031387445.1 Planctomycetia bacterium | reverse complement strand
CGGGGCGGCACGGTTTTCGTGGGCCGCCCGGCAGGCGGCACCTACCAGTTAGTGCTCGTGGTCGTGCGGGTGCCCGCCGCCGTCGGCGGCCGCTGCCTTCATCTCCCGGTTGATCGCGGTCGCCTGGTTCAGCACCAGCTTCACCTTCGGCGTCACGCCCTCGGTGTCGATCACGATTTCGGTGCGGTCCTCGTGCAGCACCCGCACCGGCACGCGGTGGAAGTGGTCGCCGTGACTCTCGAACACGAACGCCTCGGCCCCCTCTCGCACCACCGCCCCGAGCGGCAGCACCAGCACTTGGTCGCCCAACTTCTCGACCGGCACCCGCAGCCGCACCCGCTGGCCGGGGCGATACCGCCACACCGGGTGCGTGTGGCCGTCGGTCGCAGTCGTGCCGGCCTCGTTGTCGAGCGGCAGGTAGAAGGCGAACGTGCGGGTGGCCGGGTCGATGGTGTGCGACAGCCGGGCGATGGTCAGCGACGGCAGTTCGGTACCGCTCACCGGCTTGTCGCCGACGAACTCCGCCCGCACCTTCTCGCCGCGTTCCATCAGGTCGGCCAGCACCGCCGCCTCGGACGCGAACGCGTGACCCTCCACGAACAGCCGCCGGTGCGACCCCAGCACGGACAGCGTCTGCCCCGGCTGCACGGTGTCGCCCAGCCGCACCTTCAGTTCGTGAACGTCCATGTCTTCCGCCGCCGCGGTCGGCTCGCCGGGGGCGGTCACGTCGATCTCGGCCACGACCTTCCCTTCGCCCGCCTGCTCGATTTGCGCGTCGGTCAGCTTCCACGCCCGCAGTTGCCCCTTCAGCCCGTCGAGGGTGTTGGCGGCGAGTGCCAACAGCTTCTGCGGCTCCACCAGGTCGTTCGCCGGGCGGGTCTTGTCCTCCACCTGCCGGGCCACGCCGTCGCGGGCGGTGGTGTAAATGGCCAGATCCTTCACCGCCTTCGCCAACTCCACCTGCGTGCGGAGGATGTCGCCGGTCGGCTCGATGGTGAACAGCCGCTGGCCGGGCGTCACGCGGTCGCCCGGCTTGGCCGACACCTTCGTGACCACCCCGCCGAGGCGGGTGGTGACGGCCCGCTCGGTCTCGCCGGGGCGCTCGACCACCACGCCGGGCACCTGCACCGTCCGCCAGTACGGGCGCGGGGCGACACGGCCGACCTCCAGCTTCAGGTTCTGCCGCGCGGTGTCCGACAGGTGAACTTCGTCCTCTTCGTGGTCGTCCGGTGCGGCGCGCGGGTCGGGCGTGGTCGGCTTGGCGGTGTCGGGGAAGACATACCCAACCCACGACTCGCGGGTGAGGTACGCGACCGCACTGATCCCGCTGAGGACGACGAGCGCAATGACCGGCGAGATGAAACGGCGGAGGTTCATACCGACCCTCGGTGCGAGGTCTGGCGGGTGAAACGGACGGGTGCGAACGGAGGTGCGGGCCGACGGCTAGATCAGCAGTCGGGCGACGGCGAGATACCGCGGGCGTGCGGGGTCCGGCCCCGGTGGGGATGCGATGCGGAACTGAATGAGCGGCAGAACGGGGGACACGAACAGCCCGTCGGCGACGAGCAGCGGAACGCCGGCGGGGAAGTCTTCGACGACCGGCGTGGTGGGGACGGTCGTCACCCGCGGGGACAGCTTGCACTGGCACGGGCAGTCGTCGGGATCGGCCGGGGCGTCGGCGTGGTCGTGGTCGTGGTGGAGGTGAAGCAACTCGAACACGCACGCTCCCGCCGGCACAGCCGACGTGAGCAGCACGAGCACGAGCAGCAGACCGCGAAGCACGGTGGCGAAATCCCCGAAGGTGTACCCTTCAGAGTATCGGGTGCGATACGGGCGGAGTCAATTTCATCGGCCCGACGGCCACGACTCCTCCATCAGCAGCCCGGACAACTCTCCGGCCGCACGCCACGCCTCGCCGAGCGCCCGGTTGTATTCCAGCTTCGCCTCGGCCACCGCCCGCTGTGCTTGCAGCACCCGCAGGTATTCCACCACGCCCTTGTCCAGTTGCTTCTTCACGAAGGCGTAGTTCTCGTCCGCCTTCGGCAGGATGGCCGTGCGGTACTTCTCCGCCCGTTGCTTGGCCGACGCATACGTGCGGAAGGCGGTGGCCACCCGCTCGGCCA
>JANNDF010000231.1:0-7775 GCA_031387445.1 Planctomycetia bacterium | reverse complement strand
GCTCCCTGGCGGTCGCGGTTTCAGGGGGTGGATGAATCTACTGCGGTGGGAGGTGCTGAGGCTCGGCGAGTCTCACCTCGTACTCAGCGAGAAGTTCATCCAACGACTTGCCCCGCGGCCCGTGCATCGCCTCGTAAATCTCTTCCTCCGTCACCGGAGGCAGATAGGCTTCCCAGTCCGGAGGTTTCGCGCAGGCGAGTGATTTGAGCACCTTTCGTTGCTTGTGGAGCCAAACGTTCTCTTCGCGGAGCCTTGCGACCTCGGCTTCGAGTTCGGCAATCCGAGCGTCCGGATCGGGCATAACGTGATCCTCGCGGGGTCTGGTTCAATCATACCGTCGGCAGGGCGATCACGCGACGAACACCATCTGGCTCGCTCACGCCGACCAGCCGCAAAGATCGCCCGCCGCTCACCAACCGTCGCATCGGGCAGTCATCCGCGGCGAACGGGCAGGTGAAGTCGGACGGGATGTGTCCGGCGGCGAGGGCCGCCCGCGCCGCCGGGTGGGCAGTGCAGACGCCGCCCAACTCGAACTGGCGGGGTTGCATCAGTTCGACCCACTCGGGGTGTTCCATGAGGTAGTCGAACCAGTCCGGTCCCCACTCTTCCAGTCCCCAAGCGTCGTCGTGCGGGATGAACCGTCCTCCACGGACGGTAGGCGGCTCACCGCCTTCGGGGTCCACACCGAAGAAGCACTCGTCTTGCCGCGGGTCGGACAGGGTGGTCAATTCACCCTGTTCAGCAGTGGACAAGCCGTCCCACCACGCGGTCGCGGAATCGTTTTCGGCGGGTGAAACGACGGCCGACAGGTCGGGAGGAAGTTGGCTCACGGGCAATCCTCCGGGTGGTCAGAAAAAAAGCCCGCCGACAAGCGGCGGGCTTGTTCGCTGCTGTTCCGGCAATCTTTCGGCTCACGTCAGGTCGGTCAGCGGGCCGTCCTTGCACAGGTCTTTCTTGCCGAACGACTTGACCTCGTGCCCGAACCCGTGGGCCAGGCTCATCAGCAGGCGGTTGTGCGGCACGCGGTCGTACTTCAGGCTGCGGCCGGTCTTGAACCCCAGCCCGCCGCCGACCATCAGCCACGGCACGTTGTCGTGCGTGTGGCTGTTCCCCTGGCCGAGTTCGTTGGTCCACACGATGGTGGTGTTGTCCAGCAGGCTGCCGCTGCCGTCCGGTTCCTTCGTCTCGGCCAAGCGCGTACACAGGTGCGCCAGTTGCTCGGCGTACCACGTGTTGATCTTGGTCAGCTTCTCTTGCGCCTTCTTGTTGTCGTTCCCTTCGTGAGAAAGGGTGTGGTGGCCTTCCTCAATGCCGAGCCACCGCATCTTCTCGTCGCCCACGCTGTTCACGTACTGGAAGGTGGCCACGCGGGTGAAGTCGGCCAGGAAGCTGTTCACGATCATCTCGATCTGCATCTTGCTGATCTTCGGCATGTTGTCGTTCTCTTCCCGCACCCCGGGTTCCAACTCCGGCACCTTGTGCCCCACGTCCTTCGCCTTCGCGTCGGCCTTCAGTTCGGCCTCCATCTCCCGCACGAAGGTGGCGTGCTGCTCGATCAACTGGCGGTCGGCGGCGCTCACCTTGCCGCTCACGGCCTTCAGATCCGCGTTCAAATCATCCAGCACGCTGGCCAGCACCTCGTTGTCCTTCTTCCGCCCGTAGAGCTTCTTGAACATCTGGTACGGGTTGTCGGTCGGGGTGAGCGGCTTGTTCCCGCCGGCGTAGCTCATCCGCGTCCAGGTGTCCGCCCGGTCGGGCACCATCACGCCGAACTCCAGGCTGCCGAACCGCGTCTTCGTCTCGTCCTTCGCTTGCAAATAGTTCTTCAGCTCCTGGTCGATGCTCAGGTTCGAGCACCAGCCGGCCGGGGTGTCGGACCCGCCCTGGATGTTGCCCGGCAGGAGGATGTCGCCGGTGAGCATGCACCCGATGCCCCGCATGTGCCCGTCGCCGTCGCCCTTCACGCGGTTGCTCAGCCCCTTCAGGAACAGCATCTTGTCCTGAAACGGCTTGAGCGACTGCGTGATCGCCTTCAGCTCGAAGTCCTTGCCCGTATTGTCGGGCCAGTAGTCCCACGGCACGGTGCCGTTCGGCGAGAACATGACGAGCAGCCGCTGCTTCTTCCTGGCGGAAGTGGCGGGGGCGGCAATGCTCTGCAAGTTGAGGACGAACGGCAGTGCGGCGGCGGACACCCCGGCGGTGCGGAGGAACTGGCGGCGGGAGGCAAAGGACATATCCGGCGGCTCCGGGAACGTGCAGGCGGGGTGGGAGGTCGGCGGCGGTCGTTTTTGCCACAGAGGGCACAGAGGACACGGAGAAAGACAGATTTCAGAAGTCGTCAGTGAAGCAGCCTATTCCCACTGACCTCTGATCTCTGCCACTTGTTTTCTTCTTACTCCGTGTCCACTGTGCCCTCTGTGGCAAAAATTTCTGTCGTCATTTCAAAGCAGCACCGATAGCGATGTCCGCGGCCAGTGCCCTGATACTGTAGCCCGATTTCGTGAACGAGTCACGCAGTTCTTCCGCCCGGTTCGGGCCGAACGCCCGCACCGGCTGCTGGATCAGGTGATGGAACAACTGCTCGGCGAAGGCGGCGTGGGCCTCCGGGCTGTCGGCGATGAAGTTCGCCAACTCCACCGGCCCGGTGAACGTCTTCTCCGCACCGCTTCTGGTCAGGTATCCGCCGGTGGTGTCCACCGGCTTGTCGTTCTCCTTCGCCCGCACTTTGCCGATGGCGTCGAACCCCTCCAGCGGGAAGCCGAGCGGGTTGATGACGGTGTGGCAACTCTGGCAGTTCGCCCCTTTGGTTTGAAGGGCGACCCGCTCGCGGGTGGAGAGCGTCGGGTGGGCGCTGGCAGCGAACGGGCTGAACGCCTCTTGCGGCGGCTTCAGGCCCACGCCCAGCAACCCCTTCGCCACGAACACCCCGCGGTGGATGGGCGACGAGTGATCGGTGTACGCGAAGTTGGAGAGCAGGTACGGGTGTGTCAGCACGCCAGCCCGCTTGCCCGTGTCGAGTTTCACCTTGGTGAACGGGGCGTCGGCCGGTAGGTCGGCGCCGTACACCTTCGCCAGCCGGCCGTTCAGGTACACCTCGTCGGACTTCAACAGTTGCCGGAAGTCGGACGACTTCGACCCGACCACTTCGTCGAGGAACATTTCGAGTGAGGTCCGCAGGTCGGCCACCACGGCTGCGTCGAAGCCGGGGAACAGCTTGTCGCTCTTGCCCAGGTCGCGGTCCACGTCCAGCCGCAACCAGTGCAGCAGGAAGCCCCGCACCTTCGCCTCGGCCCGGGGGTCGGTCAGCATCCGCTCGGCCTGCTTCCGCACCTCGTCATTCGTCTTCAGTTTGCCATCAGCCGCGGCCTTCAGCAGTTCGGCATCCGGCGAACTATCCCACAGGGCGAACGACAACTTCGCGGCCACATCGAAGGCGTCCGGCTTGTCGCTCGCCTCCCGCATCAGGAACCGCGGCGACTTGGTCGCGAGCAGCACCACACGCTTCAGGAACAGTTCCGGATCCCCGTTCGCGGCGGTGAACTGCTTTTCGACGAACACCAGTTTCAGGTCGTCCGTCAGCGGGCGGCGGAAGGCGCGTTCGACGAACCTGGTGGCGAACTCCTTCAGCTTGGGTGCCTTCTTGTCGGCCGGGTCTTTCGGGTTGAGGCCGGCCAACTGTTCGTGGAACTTCAGCACATACGCGGTCATCTCCAGCGCCGCCTCGGTCACGGCCGCGTCCCACTCCTTGCTCACCCGCGTGCCCCGCTCCCAGCCCAGGCTCTTGTCGTCCGGCGGGAACGGCGTGGTCACCACGAACTGCTCCGGCACGCCGTTCGGCGACAGGTAGCGGGCGGGCATCGGCTCGGTCGCCCCGTGCGGGCGTTTCCACTCCAACCGCACGAACGCCGGCACCGGCTTCGGCTTCTTGTCCTTCACCCCTTGCAGGGCCTTGCTGAACTCCAGCCGGATCGGGTACACCCGCCCGCCCGTCAGCGGAACGGTGGCCGTGTACTCCGTCTGGTTGCCGGACTTCACGAGCGCGTTCACCACCCGGTCGCCGTTCACCCACAGTTGCACCGACTGGTCGCTCTTCACCACGAACGTGAAGTCGCCCGACTCCGGGGTGAGAACGCTGCCCGTCCAGCGGATCGAGAACTCGTGTTCGTCGTACTTGCCGTCGCTGGTCGGCGGGTCGGTCTTGAAGTCGAACGCGACGGTCGGGTCGGTCCGCTCCTTCTGCCGGTTGTTGTAATTGCGGCTGCCGAAGTATTCGCCCTTCAGCCCCTTCCCGCCGTCGGTCCACTTGTTCGTGCCGAAACGGAAGCTGCCGACGAGGTCGGCCGCGGCATGGCGGTACTGGTTGATGGTGAGGCGGGCGAGGTCGGTGCGGACGGGGTTGTTCTTCTCGCGGGCGGCCGGCGAGTAGAACGCGGTGTGCATGAACTCGGCGATGGCCGTCGCTTCCTCTTTGGTGAGCGACTCCGGCTTGTCGTCCGGCATCGTTTTGCGGACTTGCTCGGCCAACTGCGGCACGGCCAACTCGCCCGCCAACGGGTCGTCGTACTTCTTCTTCACCCCCTGGCCGGCGTCCCCGTGGCAGCGGGCGCACTGCTCCTTGTACAGCTTGGGGCCGTCCGGCGCGGCACCGGCGACGGAGGCGGTGAGCAAGAGCAAGAGCAAGAGGGGGTATCGCATGAAGATGCCAGTTGACGGGGGGAGCGGGGGGGCGAACAATGTTGCCGGTGTGCTATTTTAGTCACACCAGACCGCCCGCGGGTTCCGTGGGCATTATCGACCGCCCTGAAAGGGCGGGTTCTGTCAGCCCAGGTCGGAGCGAGCCGCAGGCGAGCGGAGGCCTGGGTACGATCATGAGGTAATCCCCCCTGCTGAAAGGGCGGGTTCATGAACGGTATCCCCCATGCCCCAATCGCTCGCCAAGGTGTACGTCCACGCCGTCTTCTCCACCAAGAACCGCGAGCCGCTCCTGCTCGATTCGTGGCGGGACGTATTCTTCGCCGTCATCGGCGGGGCGGTGAATCACACCGGCTGTCAGTCACTCATCGTCGGCGGGGTGGCCGATCACGTTCACCTTCTGTTCCAACTCTCCCGGACGATCACCATCGCCGACGCGGTGGGGCGGATCAAAACGGCTTCATCCGCCTGGGTGAACTCGACCCACCCGACACCCGCACCGTTTCACTGGCAGGCCGGATACGGCATGTTCTCCATTGGTCAGGCGCAAGTGGAAGACCTGCGGAAGTACATCGCCGGTCAACCGGAACACCACCGCACGGTGTCATTCCAAGACGAACTGCGCGCGTGGCTGGCGCGGTACGAGTTGGAATGGAACGAGGATTACGTGTGGGAGTGAGGTGAACCCGCCCTTTCAGGGCGGTTGCACTTTTCGCCGTGGTTTCCCAGGCCTCCGCTCGCCTGCGGCTCGCTCCGACCAGGGCTGACAGAATCCGCCCCGTTGGGGCGGCGGGGTTGCCAACGTAGTCCGCGCACACCGGTTGGTATTCCGTTCTGTTGAACGGCGGCGGGGCTCGCGGTCCTTCGGACCTGCTCGGCCCGCCCTACAAGCGGGCCAGCGGCCCGTAGCCCACGGTGGTGATCGCGTCCACTGGGAACTCGCTCAGGTAGTTGCGGATCGCCGCCAGATCGACCGCGTCGTACCGGGCGATCTCCACGTCGGGATCGCTGTACTCTCCGCGGTACATCCACGCCCCGGCGATGCTGCTCATGCGGCCCATCGGCCGCTCACTGGAGCGGACCACCCGCGACGTGATCTTGGTCTTCGCCTGGGCCAGTTCCTCGTCGGTGATGCCGCCCGACTGCACCTCACCCAGCACCTTCTTCACGATCCCCAGGTTCTCGCCCGCCGAGTCGGGGTCGCCACTCACGCTCACCGCCAGGAACCCGTTCCCGTGGCTAAAGTCCACCCCACACCCGGCCGACTCCACCAGCCCCGGATCGACCAGTTCCCAGTGCAGCCGGCTGCCGCTGTCGTCGCCCAGCGCCACCGCCAGCACCGAGGCCGCGTGCCGCATGGGGGAATCCGCGGCCGGGGCCGGGGCGAGAGTCAGCACATACTGCTGGGCCACGCCTTCCTTCTGGAAGGCGTACACCCCGCCGGGGCCGGCGGCGGTGGTCAGCGCTCGCGGGCCGACGCTCGCACCATTCCACGCGGCCGTCTTCTCGCCGATCATTCGGACGAACTCGGCCCAGTCGAAGTTCCCGGCCGCGGCCACCAGGATGTTCCCGGCGGCGTACCGGCGGTCGAAGTACGCCTTCATGCGGTCGGCGGTGAGGGCGGTCACGCTGGCGTTCGTGCCGAGGATACTGTTCCCCAGCGGGTGCCCGCGGAAGTACACCTCCTTCGCCCGGTCCCACGCCACCGAGTGCGGCTGGTCGTCGTACTTTTTGATCTCTTCCAGGATCACCTGCTTCTCGGTGTCGAAGTCCTCCACCCGCAGGCTGGGCCGCAGGATGTCGGCGAGGATGTCGGCCACCGCCGGCAGGTACTCCGGCAGCACGCTGGCGTAGTACACCGTCTCCTCTTCGGAGGTGTAGGCGTTGTACTTCGCACCGAGCTTGTCGAAGTCGCGGTTCACGTCGAACGCGGTGCGGCGGGGCGTCCCCTTGAACACCATGTGTTCGAGGAAGTGCGACACCCCGGCCTCGTCGGCCGTCTCGTCTCGTGAGCCGGTGCGGACGAAGAAGCCGAGCGACACCGACCGCGACGACGGGATGGTTTCGCCGATCAGCGTCAGACCGGACGACAGGGCGTGCGTATGGAAGGGCATGATGGTGTTCGTGGGAGGGAAAATCAGCCACGGATCGGCACGGATGAACACGGATCAGAAACAGCAGTCGATCGAAGAACGCCAACAACGTCGGCCTTCCGTGCTGACTTCCTTCCAAATGTCTCTCTTCTGATCCGTGTCCATCCGTGCCGATCCGTGGCTGCTCTGATCTGGTCTCAACTCTCGAAGCCGAAGTATTCCTTCATGTGCCGGTCGTACTCGGCCTGGCCGCTCTCGCTGCTCAGATCCAGCCGCAGTTCGTTCACCACTTTCACGCTGAAGTCCTTCAGCCAGCCGTTCCAGCACACGCCGCAAATGACCTCGGCGATGCGGGCACCTTCGGGGCCATCGACGGGCGGCTTCTCCAACCGCACCGCCCGCTTGCCCTCGCTGCACCCCGGCCGCGAGCAGCGAAAACCGGTGTCCGGGCCGTCGTCGGATTCGACTTTCGTCTCCTGCTTCGGGATCGGTGCCCCGAGCTTGGCGAGCATCGTGGCCATCGCGTCGCGGGGCATCTTGTCGCCCCGCTGGTCGGCCACCGTCCACCCGCGGGTCATCACCTCGACGGCCTTCGCCGGGTCGCCGAGTTTGGTGAAGCACTCGCCGAGCAACTGGTACACCTTCGAGAACTGCGGGGACAGTTGCAGGGTCGTCTCGAAGGACTTCACCGCCTCCGCGTGCTGGTTGTCTTCCATGAACAACTGGCCGAGCCGAAAGTGCCCGAGTTCGTTCTCGGCGTCGTCGGTGGTCATCTTGCGGAACTGGGCGATGCGGTCGGACAGCGCGCTCATGGCGGCGAATCTCGCGGCGGGTGTGTACCCGGTATGGTATGCCGCGGGATGTGGGGGAACCAAACCAGTCGGTGAAACCCCGCGGTGGTGGAGGGGGGGGGGAAAAAAAAAACCCCCGCAACAAAGCCCGGGTTCACCAAAAAAAATGGACCAAAAAGCCCAACGGCCGGCCGCCCCC